>CALCGM010000388.1 GCA_937900985.1 uncultured Planctomycetaceae bacterium
TTCGGCGACCGCTTCACCGTCGCCAAGATGTTCTGGTGGTACAACATGTATGCGGCAGTCGATCTGGCCGCCACGCCGCGGCCCGTCTATGCGGCAGACGGCCGCAAGCTGCCGAGCATCTACACCGACCCGCCTGAGCTGAAGGCCGATCTGCAGGGCAGCCTCGGCCAGTTTCCCCTCTTCGACTTCTGGGGGCCGAAGGCGGGGATTCGCTCCTCTGCCTGGATCGCCGACGCAACGCGGCAGGTGATGGAGCGGGAGCAGCCTGCCGTCACACTCTGCTACCTGCCGCATCTCGACTACGACCTGCAGCGGTTTGGGCCGAATGCTCCGCAAGCGGTGCGGGCCTGCGGCGAGATCGATGCGGTGGCCGGCGGGCTGGCCGAATGGGCGATTGCGCGAGGCCACACCGTCGCCGTGCTCAGCGAATATGGCATCACGCCGGTGTCTGATGGCGTACACCTCAACCGGGTGCTGCGGAAGGCGGGCCTGGTGCGGGTGCAGGAGGTCGACCTCGGCTGGGAGCTGCTCGATTGCGGCAGCTGCGAGGCCTTCGCGGTGGCCGACCATCAGCTCGCGCACGTGTATGTGAAGAACCCGCAGCGGGTCGGCGAGGTGAAGACGATCCTCGAGAGCACGCCCGGCGTGGCGGAGGTGCTCGACCGCGAGGCCCAGGCGGCCTACGGCATCCACCATGAGCGGGCCGGCGAGCTGGTCGCCGTCGCGGCTCCCGATCGATGGTTCACCTACTACTACTGGCTGGATGACGCGAAGATGCCCGACTTCGCCCGCTCCGTCGACATCCATCGCAAGCCGGGCTACGACCCGGTCGAGCTGTTCGTTGATCCGACGCTCACGTTTCCAAAGCTTCGCATCGCAGGCAAGCTCGCCAAGAAGATGCTCGGCTTCCGCATGCTGATGGACGTGATCGGCACCGACGCAACGCTCGTGCGAGGGTCGCACGGACGCCTGCCGGCAACCACCGACGATGGCCCGGTGCTGCTCACCAGCAACGCCCGCAGCCGCAGCGACCATGTGGCGATGACCGATGTCCGCGACATCCTGCTCGACCTTGTTGCGGATGCCTGAGGGCCGCGGAGACGCTCGCGATGCAGCTTCTTGGTGATGCCGCCTTGGCGATCCCCGTCTTGGGGCCGGCAGGCTCCGCCCGCACGACCGCTGCTGTGCGGGCGCTTGCCGAGGCGATTCAGCACGCCGGCCTTGCGGATGTGGTCGACGTGGTGCCTTCCCCCGACCGCGTGACCGTCTGTTACAACCCGGCGGCCGGCGATCGGCTCGATGACCTGCAGGCCTCGCTGGCAGCGATCGCGAGCGAAGCCCCTCCTCGCAGGCACGAGCAGCCGGCCACGATCCACGAGATTCCCGTGGCCTACGGTGGCGACGCCGGGCCCGACCTTCCTGAGGTCTGTCGGGCGTGCCGGCTCGATCGCGACACGCTGATCCGTCGGCACACCGCGGGCGACTACCTGGTCACCGCCGTCGGCTTCACGCCAGGCTTTGCCTATCTCGGTGGCCTCGATCCCAGCCTGACCACGCCCCGGCGAGCCACGCCCCGCACGCAGGTGCCCGCGGGCTCCGTCGGCATCGGCGGGGCCCAGACTGGCGTCTACCCCTTCGCGAGCCCTGGAGGCTGGCAGATCATTGGCCACACCGACGTGCGGTTCTTCAATCCCGAGGCAAGCTGGCCTGCTCTCTGCCGAGTGGGTGACCGGCTGCGGTTTGTGGAAGCCCACGGGAACGCAGATCTGCCGAAGCCTCCGCTCGGGAGGGTCAAGGCCGCAGATCGGGCATCGCAGCCCGGTCTGACCGTGCTGAGCCCTGGGCTGATGACCACCGTGCAGGACCTCGGGCGGCCCGGCTATCGCGGCTGCGGAGTGACGCCCGGCGGTGCCGCCGACGCCGTCGCCGCCGCCGTGGCCAATCTGCTCGTGGGAAACCCTCCAGGGACCGCGCTGCTTGAGCTGACCCTGGCAGGCCCCGTGCTGCGGTGCGACCGGAATCTCCGCGTGGCCCTCACTGGTGCGACCTTTCCCGGCCTTGCCGGCTGGCGGCCGCTCGAACTGACCACCGGCAGCACGATCACCCTCGGCCACGCCTCCCGTGGCTGCCGCGGCTACCTGGCGATCGCCGGTGGCATCGATGTGCCGACAGTGCTCGGCAGCCGCAGCACGCACGTGGCGGCAGGCTTCGGCGGGTTTGCCGGACGTCCGCTCCAGGCCGGCGATCGACTGCCGATCGGCACCCCGTGCACGCCAGCCACCGACCCACACTGGAGCCTTGACCCTGCGCTGCTTCCGCTGCCAGCAGGCCCGGCCCGCCTCCGGCTGATCCTGCCGGAAACGGCTCCCGCGGCGGCAGCGAACGGCCTCGGTGTGGCCTACCGCGTCAGCTCGCAGTCGGACCGCATGGGCCTGCGGCTTGCCGGCCGGCCGATCGAGCATCGTGGCGACGGCATTTCCCGAGCCGTGCTCCCTGGGACGGTTCAGCTGCCGCCAGACGGCCAGCCGATCCTACTGCTGGCCGACAGCCAGACGATTGGTGGCTATCCTGTGCTCGGCCATGTTGCCTCAGCCGACCTGCGGCTGGCGGCTCAGCTGCGGCCCGGTGATGAGGTCATTTTTGCGGCCATCTCACGAGCCGAGGCGCATGCCGCCTGGCAGCAGCAGCACGGCCTGCTGGCCGATCTTGCCGAGCGGATCGAGGCCCGCTGGTCGCACCGCCTGCCACCACCTCTTACCAGCTGACGCATCCCCTGATGACACGCTCCTTGTCTTCCCCGCGGGCAATCGATCTCAACTGCGATGTCGGTGAGGCTGCCGGGCATGACGACGTGCTCATTCCGCTCGTCTCCTCCATCAACATTGCCTGCGGTGGCCATGCCGGCGACACGGCCACTATGCGGGCCACGCTCCAGCTGGCCCAGCGGCATGGCGTGACGATCGGCGGCCACCCCGGCCACCCCGACCGCGAACACTTCGGCCGTCGGCAGCTGGCGATTGCTGCGGACGACGCAGCCCAGCTCGTCTGCAGACAGCTGGCAACGCTGTCGGCCCTGGCTGCATGCCCGCTCGACCACGTCAAGCTGCATGGCGGCCTCTACCACCAGGTCGCCTACGACCCTGGGCTGGCGGCTGCCGTCTGCGCGGGCCTCGCACAGCGCTGGCCTGGCATGCGAATCGTGCTACCCGTGGGAGCCCCGGCGATCGCCGTGGCGATCCGGCATGGCCTGCGTGTGTCGCGGGAAGCCTTTCTCGATCGGGCCTACGACGACGACGGGCGACTCGTGTCGCGGAGCGAGCCCGGCTGCGTGCTGACCGATGCTGACGAGGTTGCAAAGCGGGCGGTGCGGCTGGTCAGAGAGGGCCGGCTTCGCAGCCGCCGTGGCCGTGATCTTTCGCTCGTCAGCGACACCCTCTGCCTGCATGGCGATGGGCCGAGTGCTGCGGCCCTGCTCCGGGCAGTGCGGCTCGCCTTTGCCGAGGACGGGATCGCTGTCCGGTCGTCTGCGGCTTCCGCGTGAGACGACGGCTGTTGCTCAGCCGCGGTCTGCGTGCCGCACCAGCCGCCAGCAGCGGTGAATCCGTTGGTTGCGAAAGTCTTCTGGAATCGTTCGCCGCGTGATCTCTCGAATCGTGTAGTGCTCTCCGAGCAGATCGTCGTGCAGCCGAAACCGCCGGGAGTTGTTGGAGAAGTAGACAACGCCCCCCGGCGTCATTCGCTCGGCCAGGTCGAGGAGCAGGGCGGCGTGGTCCTCCTGCACATCCCAGGGCAGCGGGCTCTTGGCCGAACGCGAGAAGGTAGGCGGATCGACCACGGCCAGTTCAAACGGCTCCCGCCGCCAGTGGGCCAGAAAACTGCGGGCCTCATCGCGGTAGGTCTGATGCCGACGTGTGTCGCCGCACTCGTTGGCCCGCAGATTGCGGCGGGTCCACTCGAGATAGGTGTTGGAGAGATCCACGCTGGCGGTTTCAGCAGCTCCTGATGCTGCCGCCGCGACGCTAAAGCTGCCGGTGTAGCAGAAGAGATTGAGGAACCGTCGGCCGCGAGCCTCTTCGGCAACCAGCCGCCGGGTGGTGCGGTGGTCGAGAAACAGGCCCGTATCGAGATAGTCGGAGAGATTGACCTCAAAGCGGAGATCCCCCTCCCGCACGCTCAGCGTGGCCCCACGCTCGTCGAGTTTCTCATACTGCCCACCGTGCCGCTGACGTCGCCGCACCTTGAGGAACGCCTGGGCGGGTGGCACACCGAGCTCGGCAACGGCGGCTTCGAGCATCTGTGAGAGCCAGACGTCGTGCTCAATCTCGGTGCGGTCGTGCGGCCGGTCGTATTCAGCGGCATGCAGCCAGCCGGCATACCAGTCGATCGCCAGCGGGATCTCGGGAATGTCGCGGTCGTAGATGCGGAAGGCCTCGACCCCCTGCCGGCGAGCCCACTTGGCCAGATGCCGAAACCGTTTGGCGAGCCGGCGGCGAAAGTCGCCAGTCTGGTCATCGACCGTGCGGCCCTCGCGGCGAACTGCCATCGGCTGCGACGAGGGCTCGCGGCGACGGATGTCTGCCACGAGCAGCCGACAGTCGAGCGGCCCGTTCTTCAGCGGCACCCGCAGCCGGGGCTTGAGGCCAAACTGCCGCGCGGCCGGGGTGTCGGGGGCGAGGACGGCCGCCTGCCAGCCACCAAAGCCTGCAAACAGCCAGTCGCCGAGCCGCCGGAAGATCGCGCCATCACGGGCGGTCGGCAGCCGCTCGCCGTAGGGAGGGTTTGTGACAACCAGCCCCGACTCCGCGGGCGGGGGCACACGATCAAAGGCTGCGGTGGAAAAATGCACCCAGTCGGCGACTCCGGCCCGCGCGGCGTTGGCCACAGCCACCGCCTCCATTGCCGGATCGAGATCACTGCCCTGGAGGACGCCTGCCGGCGGCTGAATCCTGCTCTCCAGTTCGGCGATCACCCGCCCAGCCAGGTCACGATCGCAGTCGTGAAACCGTAGAAACCCATGATCTCCCCGCCGCGCCCGCGCGAGCCCAGCCGCCATGCCGGCAGCCATCTGCGCGGCCTCAATCACAAACGTGCCGGAGCCGCACATTGGGTCGAGCAGAGCCGCCGGAAGCGGCCGCTGTGCGTCTGGGGCCTGCCAGCCAGCCATCGCCAGAATGCCCGCTGCAAGCACTTCCGAAAGCGGCGCGGCGCCCGTGGCTGGCCGCCAGCCCCGCTGGTGCAGCGATCGGCCAGCGGCGTCGCGGGAGAGCGTGGCGGTCGAGCCCACCAGGTGCAGGGCGAAGCGGTGGGTCGCTCCCCGCAGCTGCACGTCGGGCCGCCAGCCGCTTTGCTCGCGAAGGCGATCGACGATGGCATCCTTGACGAGCTGTGCGGCGTAGAGCGAGTGGCTCACAAACGTGTCATGGATCACCGCGTCGATCCGCAGCGTGTCGCCCCGGTGCAGCAGTTCAGGCCAGGCCAGTGACGAGACCGCCGCGTAGAGTTCGTCCTCGTTCTGCACGGCAAAGCGGCCGAGTGGCTCGAGCACCCGAATCGCCGTGCGGCACTCGAGCACCGAACGGTAGAGCGTTTCGGTTGAGCCTGAAAACTCCACTGTGCGGCGGCCGACCCGCAGGTCGTCGGCACCGAGCCGTGTGAGCTCCGCAGCCAAAACCTCTTCCAGCCCACCGAGGGTGCGTGCGGTGAGCCGCGGTGGCTCATCGGGGCTCGGTGGTGGGAGTGGCCGCAGGGATTCAGCGGAAGCCATACCGCACCATCTTTATCAGTTCGATCACCGTTACTGGAATCAGCGCAAGCCCGATGATCTTCGGCCAGGCCACGGTCAGTCCATCGGCCACTGCAAACACCCCGCGAAACACCGGCAGCGTGACCACCGCCACCTGCAGCCCAGCAGAAATGACGATGGCCAGAAGCAGCGACGGGTTGGCGAAGAATCCGCGGGCCGGGGCGATCGCCCGGTCGCTGCGGCAGCCAATCGCAAAGAAGAGCTGGGCGAAGGCCGCCACGCAAAACGTCACGGAGCGGGCCCATTCTTTTCGGTCGGCATCCCCCTGGTATTCCATCCAGTAGGCGGCCACGCAGACCGCAGCGATCAGCAGGCCGTGAGAGAGGATCATCAGGCCTCGCTCGAGCGTGATCACCGGCTCCCGCGGCGGACGTGGCTGCCGCTGCATGATGTCGGGCTCGGCGGGTTCCATCCCGAGCGCGAGCGCCGGCAGCCCGTCGGTGACCAGATTGATCCAGAGGATCTGAATCGCAAGCAGCGGCACGGGCCAGCCAGCAGCTGCCGCGACGAACATCAGCATCACCTCACCGGCATTGCAGGAGAGCAGATAGTGGATGAACTTCTGGATGTTGTCGTAGATGCCCCGGCCTTCCTCGACCGCACTGACAATCGAGGCGAAGTTGTCGTCGGTGAGCACCATGTCACTCGACTCCTTGGTGACATCGGTTCCCGTGATGCCCATCGCAATCCCGATGTCAGCCGCCTTCACTGCCGGCGCGTCGTTGACGCCATCACCGGTCATCGCCACGACATCGCCGCGGCTCCGCCAGGCGTTGACCACGCGAAGCTTGTGCTCCGCGGACACGCGGGCATAGACGGCGATTGACGCCACCCGCGCCGCCAAGGCCTCGTCGGAAAGCGTGTCGAGAACCTCACCGGTGACCACCGTCTCGTCGGCCTCCGCCTGCGGGCCATCGATCATCTGCAGCTCTCGGGCAATCGCCCTCGCGGTGGCAGGATGGTCGCCTGTGATCATCACCGGCCGAATGCCAGCCGTGCGACAGGTGGCCATCGCCGCTCGCACCTCCTCCCGAGGCGGGTCGATCATGCCCACGAGGCCGACAAACACGAGGTCCCGCTCGGCATACGCCCCCTCAGCCTCCGTCGCAGGCTCCCGGGAGGCGAAGGCGAGCACCCGCAGGGCATTGGCGGCCATCCGCGCGTTGACATCACGAATCTCGGCACGCCGCTGCTGATCCAGCGGCACGGCCGTTCCCTGCCGCCGCTCGGCGACACACTTTTCAAGCAGCACTTCGGGGGCGCCCTTGGTGTATATCACCGGGCCATCTGCCCCGCGAATCACGACCGACATCGTCTTGCGTTCGGAGTCGAAGGGGATCTCATGCTCCACCTTGCCGCGGCTTCCAGGATCGATGCCGCCCTTCATCGCCAAGGAGATCAGCGCCCCCTCCGTCGGATCGCCGACCACCTCCCAGGCATCCCCGTCGCCGCGAGGTGACACCTTGGCGTTGTTGCACCAGGCAGCAACCCTGAGCAGATGGCCGAGATCCGGGTCTGCCTTGGCATCCACCTGCACGGTCGCGGCGTCGTGGCTGCGGGTGAACTCGCCATGGGGGGCGTAGCCGGATCCCGAGACATGCACGCGGCCCTCAGCGGTTTCGATCTCGCGAACCGTCATCTCGTTGCGGGTGAGCGTGCCGGTCTTGTCGGAGCAGATCACCGTCACGCTGCCGAGCGTCTCCACGCTGGGCAGCTTTCTCACGAGGGCGTTGCGGGCGACCATCCGCTGCAGGCCGATCGCCAGCACCAGCGTGACCACCGCCGGCAGCCCCTCGGGCACCGCCGCCACGACCAGACTCGCTGAGAGCAGAAGCAGCTCAAAGAAGTTCTGCTCGCCCCGCCAGCTTTCCAGCCCAAAGATGATCGCCACGATCGCCAGGCAGACGACAATCAGGATCCGGCCGAGCTCGC
>CALCGM010000389.1 GCA_937900985.1 uncultured Planctomycetaceae bacterium
GGATGGCGAAGCGAACGCTCGGCGAATCGGCCCGGGCTCACCCCGAGCGACCCACTCCTCACCACTCTCATGTCACCAAAGCGGTGACCCTCAGGCAGTTCCCGCCAGTGCCGTTTCGCGTTGACACCCAGAAGTCTCGAAAAAACGGCGGTTTCCCATCGCCCATGCAGACCAGCCTCCCACGGCACACGATTTGCTCACATCCTCGTTGACGCCGCCCGCCACTGCAGACGCGGGCAGCGGGGATTTCGGGAGATCGCTCAGCATGGGTCGCCAGTCGCTCACCTCGCCACTCGTCGTTGCTTTCTTTGGCCTGCTCGGTCTTGGTCAGGCCAGCCATGCCGCCCCCGTGGTGACGGATCCGGGGCAGGGGGTCGTCGCGGTGTCGTCGGGAGCGACCGGGGCCGCGGAACTCAGTGGCATCACCTACGCAGGCGGTTCGACCTACTACGCCGTGGGTGACAACGGGGCGACGTCGATCTGGGAAATCACCGCGACCGTCGACACCGCGACAGGCCGCCTGACCGGTTCGCCAAGCGTGACAGGCAGCATTGCCGCCGCCGGCATGGGCAGCGACGCTGAAGGCATCGCGTACCGGGCCACGACGAGCAGCGTGTTCATTGCGGACGAGGTGGGTTCCACCATCACCGAGTTTGGCACCAGCAGCGGCAGCACGCTCGGAGGTGTGGCCGTGCCGGCGATCTACCAGCCGTCCAAAGTGCAGAGCAATATGGGCCTGGAGTCGCTGGCCTGGGGGGCAGGGGGGCTGTGGACCGCCAACGAAGAGGCGCTCGTGCCCGACGGCCCCTTGTCGACGGCGACGACTGGGAGCTGGGTGCGGATCCAGCAGTTCGACAGCAGTCTGACCGCGGTCGGCCAATGGGGCTACCGCACCGATCCAATCACGGCGATGAATCCTTTTATCTCCGCGGAGCGGAGCGGTGTGGTCGATATTCTGCCCTGGAGCAGCACCGAACTGCTGGTGCTTGAGCGGGAGCTCGGCGGGGCGATCGTGCCCACGTTCCGCTCACGGCTCTACGTCGTCGATACCAGCACCGCCACCGACGTCTCCGCCTTTGCCACCATCGACGCCGGCGGCTTCACGCCCCTGAGCAAGACGCTGCTCTGGGAAGACGACTTTGGCACCCAGTCCAACTTCGAGGGAATGACCTACGGGCCGACGCTCGACAGCGGGCTGCAGAGCCTGCTGCTGATCTCCGACAATGGCGGCAGCCTCTCGCAAAACATGCTGTCGCTGGCGGTGACGGCCCCGACGCCTGTGCCGGAGCCAGGCAGCTGGGCCTTGCTGGCCACCGGCCTGGGTGCTGCAGCGTTTGTGCGATTCCGCTGCTATCGGGCCAGTTCCAAGCGATAGCCCACACGCCTGCTCGTCGCGTCTGCCCGCCTCAGGCCTTCCGCGACCAGCCGGTGCCGTCGGCGCGGTCTTCCAACACGATGCTGAGGCTGCCGAGACGATCCCGCACGAGGTCGGCCGTGGCAAAATCTTTCGCCTTGCGGGCGTTGGCTCGGATCTCAATCACGAGCTCCATCAGCCCGGCAACGATCGCTTCGTCGGCACCGCCGTCAGCCTTGGGCGGTTTGAGAAACAGTCCGAGCACACCGGTCAGCTCCCGCAGCGTGAGCATCAGGGCCGCCAGCGTGGCCAGTTCGGCCTCAGGCTTTTTCGCTTCGAGCTGGTGCTGATCGATGTATTTGTTGACGACGCGGACGTAGTCGAAGAGCGAGGCGATCGCGACGGCGGTGTTGAAGTCGTCGTCCATGGCGGCCAGGAACCTCGTCCGCAGGGCGGCTGCCTCGTCGCCGGCTGCGGCGATTTCCGCGTCGCCCTCACGGCGGCTGCGGCAGGGCAGGCCGTAGAACGAGGTTCCACTGATCCGTTCGCTGCGGGCAAACAGCCTGCGGAAGGCCTCGAGGGCCCGTGCGCTTTCGGCCAGCGGCTCCTCGCCAAAGTGGATCGGGCTGCGGTAGTGCGTGGAGAGCAGCAGCATGCGAATCGCCTCGGGCTCGTGCCGGGCGAGGAGCTGCTGAAACGGCTCAGCGCCGGTCGACTTGGAAATCTTGGCCGCCGTCTGGGCTTCGATGCTTGCGGCGTCTCCGTCATCCTCCCCCCGCGGCCGGCCACCGACCTTGCCGGAGGCGCCCGACGCCTGCATCAGGCCGTTGTGCATCCAGTAGCTCGCCATCGGGCAGCCATGGAGCGACTCGCTCTGGGCAATCTCGTTTTCGTGATGCGGAAAGACGAGATCGAGCCCACCGCCATGGATGTCGAAGTGGTTGCCGAGAATGGCCTCGCTCATCGCTGAGCATTCGATGTGCCAGCCGGGGCGGCCCGGGCCCCAGGGGCTTTCCCAGGAGGGCTCGCCGTCCTTCGCCTTCTTCCAGAGGGCAAAGTCGGCTGCGGAGCGTTTGCGGTCGGCGGTCGAACCTCCCTCGCCCTGCATCGC
>CALCGM010000390.1 GCA_937900985.1 uncultured Planctomycetaceae bacterium
CTTTTGCCGAGCCATCATCGCTCGCGTGAGCGGACAGGAGTGCCGATAGAGCTCCCGTCTCCAGGAAACACGAAAAACCATCGGCCCGAGACAGGGCCCACGGATCCACACCACCCGCAGTTTTCAAAATCGGAGGAGTTGATGAGCGAGCGAATTGTGATGCGAACTGGCGAGTGCCTGATTGCTGGGGGGCCGCCGTTTACGGCTGCTGAGCCTGAGGTCGTCATCGGCGAACTCGACGGCCCGGTGGGCACAGCCATTGCCACACTGACCGGCAACCAGTCGGCAGGGCACTCCAAGGTCTTCGCCATCCTCGACACCGACGTTCAGGTTCGCCCAGTCACCTTGATGGTGAGCAAGGTCACGGTGAAGAGCTCCGACTACACCAACATCCTGATGGGCACGGTTCAAGCCGCGATCGCCAACGGCGTTCTCGACGCCGTCCGCGGAGGCGACATCCCGAGGGAGAAAGCCAACGACCTCGGCATCATCTGCTCCGTCTGGCTCAATCCCGGCGCCGCGAAGGATCCCGACCTCGACCACGAAGCCCTGTTTGACATCCATCGGCGAGCGATGGCTCAGGCGATCCGCAAGGCCATGAGCAACGAGCCCTCGATCGACTGGCTGCTGGAAAATCAAGACACGGTGACCCACAAGTACTACCAACGGGCGCTCGACGCGAAGAAGGCGAAGACCTAGGCGGCTGCAGGCCGCGATCCGCCACGGTAAGCGATTTGCGGGAGGCCACCACTTTCCCGCCCTGCAGTCCGGAAGGGGTGGCCTGCCGCACTCGGAAAGCTCTTCGGCAACTTCTGCTACACCGCGACTGCCGACGACTGCCACTTCCGCGCTGACGACACGTCGAAAAAAGACCGCGGCGTGTTCACGATGACGCGGCAGAACCACTGCGTTCAGCCGATGCCCAGCGCATGCCTGCGTTCGTCGAGCCGCTCCGTACCGCCAAACACCCGGTAGCCTTGCCGCTCCAGATGGATCCGCAGGTCCGCCTCGGCCATCAGAGCGTCTTCTTTGCAGTAGAGCGTTTGCTGCAGTTCCTCAGGCACGAGATCAAGCCGGGGGCGATGGAAAGAGCGATGGCACAGCGAACTGTGCAGCCGCTGCCCCTTGGCATTCACGTGCCCTTCGCGGTGCTGGCGGATCCGCTCGGCAATGCCGCGGCTCGTCTGACCGACATACAGAGCCACCCGCCGTGACTTCTTTGCGGTGGCCTTTGTGTCTGCAGGTTTGAGTTCGATCGCGTAGAGATGCCAGACGGTCATGTCGTCGTTGACCGTGTAGCCGTCGCATTGCAGCTGCTGCCGCAGTTTCTTCGTCACCGCCTGCTTGGCATCGCTCTGCGCCGGCAACACAAACGGGCAGTCCTGTCCGCCAGGTTGATTTCGTCGCGGCATGAGGTGGTAGAGCACGTCCACGATCTCACGCCGCTTGGCCCGTCGCGATCGCTTCACCCAGCGATCGAGCGGCAACCCGGGCTGCACCGCCACGCACCTCACCTGCACCCGCGGCCGGTCGGGCCTCCGCATCTGGTGCGGCACCTTCCTGAGTTTAAAAACGCAGAGCCACAGCCGGCGGGTTCCAACGTCAGACCTCGTCAACAACGTTCTTCCTGTGTCGGAGAGTCGACGGGGGTCGGCGACGCTGCCTCCTCCACGGCCCATCGGGAAAGATCCTCGATGATCGCGTCGAAGTCGGCAAGCGGCGTGCTCGGCTGCACGGCGTCAAGCGAGAGAGCCTGCAGTGAAAAACTCGCCCATTCAGCAGGGATCGGCCTCTCACTCGTCAATCGCCGGCGCGTCTCCAGCGTGGAGGCCAATGCGTTGTGGACGAGCGATGATCGGGTTTACGAAGGTGGAGCCCTTCCGTTGGAGAGTTTTCGGCCTTCACGAAGGTTGAGCGGCACTTGGCTTGCGGCCCGCAAGCCCCCCTCCGCAATCGCTGAAAACTGGCCGCCTCGGTCGGTGTTGCAGGTCTCGGGCGGCAGGCTGTGTGCGGGGATCACTCCGAGGATTGACTGCAAATGCGCACACGCGTACACTCACCGGAGCGGTGCCGATCGCAGGTGATCGAGGTGATCGTATGTTCTGAAAGGATACTGTGAACGGATGTCGCCGCGGTTGGTTGGAAGGGGTCGGCCGCGAACCCACGCAGAGGAGTGAGGCATGGTTACGATCAACAAAATGCGGGAGATGCTCTGCGAAGGTTTTCCCGAGGCCCAGGCCGATCTGATGGCTCGCGTCTTTTTTTCCGCACACGATGAGCTGGTGACCAAGGCCGAGTTCAACGAACTCACCGCCGTGACGCGGGAGCTTGCCGAATCGCAGCAGATGCTCGCCAACGCCCAGCAGATGCTCGCCAACGCTCAAGCCCGCACCGAGCATCGGGTTGAGCAGCTCGCCAACGCCCAGCAGATGCTCGCCGACGCCCAGGCTCGCACAGAATGGGCG
>CALCGM010000391.1 GCA_937900985.1 uncultured Planctomycetaceae bacterium
AAGTTCCCGCCGCTGCTCAGCGGTGAAACTGGCAAGCAGGCCGTCGGTGTTGCCCACGAGGTGGAGTGGGTGCCGCTGACGCAGGCTATCTCTGAGGATGTCGACGAGCCGCAGCGACTCGAGCTCGGTCTGGATTTCAAAGATCCATGGGTCGAGCTCCGCGATCACGTCGCTCACCAGTTCGCGCCGCGGAGCAGGAAGCGATTCCAGAAACTCGCGGTTGGCCGCCGCCGTGGTCACAAACGCGGAATGGCCTGGAAAGATCAGCCAGTCGGTGACTTCGTGAAACTTCTGCCGTTCGATGGCAAACACAGGGTTGACCTGCCCGTCGATCATGTTGAGCTGCAGGCCGCTATAGACCTCGGAATAGGGCATCGGCGTGGGGCTCGCGCCGTAGGCGCCGTAGGCGGCCAAGAGAATCGGCGAGGTCATCACCCGCATTTTCAGCCCGGAGAAATCAGCCGGCGTGCGGACCTCTTCCTTGAGCGTCCAGGCCATCTGCCCCTCGGAATACATGGAGAGCAGCGCGAGGCCCTTCGCGGCGTAGAGCGGATCGAGCGACTGCACCAGCTGTGGGTCGGAGAGCACCGCTCTGACGTCATCGGGCTGCTGCGGCAGCACGAAGTGCAGGAGAAACACCTGCAGCTGAGGAATAAACTTGCCCAGGCTGCCCGGCGAGGCCATGGCAAACTCCACGACGCCCAGGGCGAGCTGCTCGGTGATCTGCGTTGAGGTGCCGAGGGTGCCGTAGGGGTAGACCACGACCTCGATCTCACCGTCGGTCCGCTCCTCGATCAGCTGCTTGAACCGCATCGCATACTGGTGCTGCACGCTGCCTTTCGACTCTTCGATGGCAAACCGCCAGACCTCGCGACCCATGCCCACCGGTCTTTCTCCGCAGCCTGTGCACGAGATCGCTGCAGCCATGAGAAGGGCGATGCAGGCAAGACGTCGATCCGCGTGGCGAGGAGACATGGCAGCTATCCGGGAAAGGCGAGGTCGCGAAGGAAGAGGGCCAGCGGGGGGAAGGCGACCAGGGTCACGGCGACCGCCAGGAGCATCGCAATAAACGGCGGCGTGCCGCGGATCACCTCCGCATACGGACGCCGGAACACCGCTACGGCGGTGAAGATGTCGCAGCCAAAGGGGGGCGTGGCCGATCCGATCGCCACCTGAAGCGTGACGGCAACGCCGACGAGCACCGGATCGATCCCCGCTGCGACGGCGATCGGATGGAAGATCGGCGTCAGGATCAGGATCACCACGATTGGATCGACAAACATGCAGCCCACGAAAAAGGCGACCGAGATCGTGGTCATGATCGGCCAGTAGCCGCTCTGGGCAGTCAGGCCGAGAGTTTCCGTCAGCAACGCCTGCGGGATGCGGGCAAACGAGATCACCCAGCTAAATGCCGCCCCTGCCCCGACCAACACAAACACCACCGCCGTCACCAGGCCGGTGGAGAGGGCAATGCGAGGCAGCATCGTGAGCGTCATCTGACGGTAGATCACGACCTCGAGAAACACGGCGTAGAGCACGCAGACGGCTGCCGCCTCGGTGGGGCTGAAGATGCCGGAGTAGATTCCGCCCATCACCACGGCTGGAAAGCCCAGCGGGAAGATCGCTCGCCGCAGGGCCTGCCACCGCTGCGGCCACGTGGCTGCGGCGACTGGCGACTCCATGCCGATCGAGGCAACGCGGCAGTAGCCGCAAAACAGAACGAGGATCAGCAGCCCCGGCCCGACGCCCGCGATAAACAGCTCGCCGATCGAGGTGCCGGAGACCACGCCATAGACGATCATCCCGATGCTTGGCGGGATCAGCAGCGCAACGTCGCTGGCGTTGATGATCAGCGCTGTGGAAAACGACTGCGAGTAGCCCGCGTCGAGCAGCCGCGGCCGCAACGGCCCTCCGATCGCCACGACCGTGGCCTGCGTTGAGCCGCTCATGGCTCCGAAGAGCGCACAGCTGACGGCAGTGGTCATCGGCAGCCCACCGCGGACATGGCCAACGAACGCGGCCACCGCATCGAGCAGTCGCCCGGCGGCCTGGCCGCGGGTCATCACGTCGGCAGCGAGAATAAACATCGGCACGGCAATCAGGGCCGACGGTGTGATCCCTCCGATCCACTGCTGGATGATGATGGCAGGCGTGACGTCGCCGCTAAAAAACACCACGAGCACCGCAAGCGTGGCGGCGGCCAGCGGCACCATCATGGGAAATCCTGCCAGCAACAGCAGGAGCATGATCCCCAGGATCATGGCGGCCATGCCGGTCATTCTGCGGCCTCCGCGGAGGGGCCGGTCTCAGGAGCCGCAGCCGGGGCCGGCTGATCGTCGTCGGTCTCGTAGCCGTCGGCACGTGTGAAGGAGAGGAAGATGCCGGGGCTTGTCAGGTTTTTGACGGTTGCCAGGGCGTATTGCACAGCCGCCAGAAAAAGCCCGAGCGGTGCCACCGCGTAGAGCATCCAGAAGGGAATCCGCAGGGCTGGTGAGATGCCACCGAGCCGATACACGGTCACCACGTAGTCCACGGCATACCAGGTGAGCGCGAAGAGGATCGCCGAGGTGACGCTGGTGATCACGACCATCATCCCCTTGCGCGCCACTGGGGGCAGCATGTCGTAGATCGCCGTCATGCGAATGTGTCGGCCCTTGCCCGCGGCGTAGCTCAGGCCCGTGAAGCAGAGCACGATGATCGCCACCTGCGCCACTTCATCGGTGACAGCCAGGCTGAAGCCGAGGAGGGATCGGCAGAAGACGTTGGCGATGGTCATCGCCGCGATCAGCAAGACCGACGACGAGAGCAGGATCTCTTCGATCCGCTCCACGATCACCGCAGCGTGAGTAGCGAGTCGCTCGAGCGAACCGGTCGGTCTTCGTGATGTGGAGTCGTTGCAGGTCGAACGCTGCATGAAGACCGGAGGACGAACTGCTCTCGGGTGATACGGTTGAAGGCTCCTCGAAGCACGCGTAGTGTACGAGAGACTCTCACCAAGGACCATTGCATGAACGAGATCACGACTGGCGGCGTCCACGACGACACGCACACCGACTACCACGCTGCCAAAGCGATGGCCGAAGCGAGGATGCACCGCGGCGTCTGGAAAGACCGCTTTGCCGAGCGGTTTGTGCCGTTTGCCTCACGCTCGATGGAGTGCGGGCTTTCGAGGGAATCGATCGCAGCGATCGCCGAAGGCAAGAACTACGTGAGCTATCGCGGCATCGGCATGGCGAAGGATCCTTTCGACATGGTGCTCTATCCGATTCTGCTGCACGAGGTCGCGCCAGCAACGGTGATTGAACTGGGGGCCTACACCGGGGCCAGTGCCCTCTGGATGGCCGACACGCTGCAGACGATGGACATCCAGAGCCGCGTGATCTCCGTCGATATCGATCTCACGCTCGTCGACGATATGGCGAAAAACCGCAGCGATATCGAGTTTCGCGAGGGCGACTGCAACGCGATCGAAGCGCTGTTTCCCGCCGAGATGCTCCGTGAACTGCCGCATCCACTCGTCGTCATCGACGACGCGCATGTCAACATCGCGGGCGTCTATCGCCATTTCCACGAGCACGCCCTTCGCGAGGGCGACTACCTCGTGATTGAAGACACGATTCCATGGATGCCTGGGTCGTTTGGCCCGGCCGATGAAAAGGGCAACGCAGGCAATGTCGAGGAATGGGGTGACTGGAAGTGGCGAGAGATCCTCAAGTTTTTTGAAGAACATGGCAGCGACTACCGGGTCGATCGCTACTACACCGACTTCTTCGGGCTGAATGCGACGTGGAACTGGAACGGATTCGTTCGTCGCGGCGGTTGACGCTCCTCGTCGGGCTGTGTTACGGTCGAAGGACCGAAGCGTGAATGGAAGAGTGAGCCACTCATTGCGTCGGGGAGTTTGTTGTTGCGGTCTGCCAGTCGCGTCTTGTGCGATGGCCTTTGCGGTGTATGAGTTGCCGTAGCTGCGACGGATTTCCCGTCCCCCAACGGATTCGTGCCTGCAGAAACCCCATGGACATCCCCGAACAACGTTGATGCCGCCACGGTCGAGTTGCGGACTCCTGAGCTCCGAGATGCGGCTGCCGTTCACGGCCTCGTCATTCGATCCGGGGTTCTCGACGCCAACTCTCCGTACTGCTATCTGCTGCTGTGCCGCGACTTTGCCGCTACATCACTCGTTGCTGAGATCAGCGACGGCATTGTGGGCTTTGTTGCGGCCTATCGTCCGCCCTCGCGGCCGACGACGCTCTTTGTCTGGCAGATCGGTGTCGATGCGAGAGCCCGCCGCTGTGGGCTCGGGCGTCGACTGCTTGATGGACTTCTGCGGCTGCCTGCGTGTGCAGGCATCACGCATGTTGAAGCAACGGTAACGCCTTCCAACACCGCTTCGCGGCGGCTGTTTGAAGGCTTTGCCAAAACGCATGGTGCGACCTGCGCTGTTGATGCCTCTGCTGGATTTCCGGCAACGCTGTTTGGTGATTCCGGTCACGAACAGGAGGACTGCGTGCGGATCGGACCATTCGCAGCCGTTGGAACGGCTGTCGGCCCACTGACTCGAAGGAGGAGAAACGATGGAAATCTTTGAACAGCTCGAGAGCGAGGTCCGCAGCTACTGCCGTTCGTTTCCGACGGTGTTTGCCTACGGCCGCGGCCACCTGCTGCAGGATGAGTCGGGCCGCGACTACATCGACTTCTTCGCTGGAGCCGGCGCGCTCAACTACGGCCACAATCATCCGGTGCTGAAGGAACGGCTGCTGTCGTACATCGCCGATGACCGCGTGACCCACGGCCTCGACATGGCGACGGAGGCGAAGCGGTCCTTTCTGGAGACTTTCCAGCGGGTCGTGCTCGAGCCGCGGGGCATGGACTACAAGGTGATGTTTCCCGGGCCGACAGGCACGAACGCTGTCGAAGCGGCCTTGAAGATTGCCCGCACCGTCACCGGCCGCACGAATGTTGTCGCCTTCACCAATGCCTTTCATGGCATGACCCTTGGCTCACTGGCCGTGACCGGCAACGCCGGCAAGCGGGATGGGGCTGGAGTGACGCTGGGAAATGTCACCCGCATGCCATTTCACGGCTACATGGGCTCGGAGCTCGACACGATCGACTTGCTGGAGCAGCACCTCGCGGATTCCTCGAGTGGCATCGATCCGCCGGCGGCATTGATTCTGGAAACGGTGCAGGCCGAAGGGGGCGTCAATGTCGCCACGATGCCCTGGCTGCGTCGGCTTGGCGCCCTGCTGAAGCGGCATGAGATCCTGCTGATCGTTGATGACATTCAGGTGGGCTGCGGACGCACGGGATCCTTCTTCAGTTTTGAGGCAGCCGGGCTCGATCCCGACATCATCTGCCTGTCGAAGTCGCTCTCGGGCTACGGACTGCCGTTTGCGGCGACGCTGCTCAAGCCCGAGCTCGATCAGTGGGAGCCGGGTAAACACAACGGCACATTCCGCGGTCACAACCCCGCGTTTGTGACCGCCACGGCGGCCCTTGAGCACTTCTGGGAAGACGGTGAGCTCACCGAAGATGTGAAACGTCGCGGCCGATTGATCCGCGGGCGGCTACAGGATCTTGCCGACATCCACGGCGGTGTGGTTCGCGGCCGCGGCATGATTCAGGGACTTGAGTTTCCCGATGCCGAGCTGGCCCGCGACGTGTCGCGGGTGGCCTTCGAGCGAGGCGTCGTGGTGGAGACGGCGGGCCGGCAGGACGAAGTGCTCAAGATCCTGCCACCGCTGACGATTCCTGATGAGGCACTTGAGGCGGGGCTCGACATCATCGCCGAGTGTGTGGATGAGGCGGCCAGTGCTGGCGCTGGCCGATCTTCAGGGCCAGGAGACCTGACATGATTGTTCGCAAACTCGACGAAATCATCGGCAGTGATCGGGAGGTGTCGGGAGAGACCTGGACGAGCCGGCGGCTTCTCCTGAGGGGCGACGGGATGGGTTTCTCGATGCACGACACCCTGATCCATGCCGGCACGACCACCCACATGGAATACCGCAACCACCTCGAGGCCGTGTATTGCATCGAAGGAAAGGGAACGGTTGAGGTGGCGTCGACGGGGGAGGTCTTTCCCATCACCGCCGGCACCCTCTACGCCCTCGACAAGCACGACAAGCATGTGCTCGTCGCAGAAGAAACGATGCGGATGGTGTGTGTGTTTAACCCGCCGCTGACCGGACTGGAAACCCATGATGCGAGCGGTGCCTA
>CALCGM010000392.1 GCA_937900985.1 uncultured Planctomycetaceae bacterium
TCACCGACGGCATGGTCACCTGGGACAACAACGGCATTGAGCAGAAAGCGTTTCACATCCGCGATGGCCTCGGCATCAAGCTCTGGGCGAAGAGTGGCGGGCTGACGGGGATTGTCACGGGCCGTTCGAGCCATGTCGTCGCCGTGCGGGCTGGTGAGCTCGGCATCGGCATCGTCCGGCAGGGTGTGGGCGATAAGCGGGCGGCGGTTGAGGCGATCCTCGCCGAGCATGGCCTCGGCTGGAGTGAGGCGGCGTTCATGGGCGATGACCTGCCGGATCTCGCCTGCGTCGTGGCCTGCGGTGTGGGGGTGGCGGTGGCGGACGCCTGCCGCGAGCTCCGCGAGGCAGCCGACATTGTGACGACAGCTGGAGGCGGCCGTGGGGCGGTTCGCGAGGTGATCGAGCGGATCCTCGAAGCCCGCGGCGTCTGGGAGGCTGCCGTGCGTCGCTACCACTCGGGGCAGGCGTCGTAGTCAGTCGTCAGGCGAACCGCATCCACGAGGCAGGCAGGAACGGTCACCATGGAACACAGGCTCGGACGAACGCTCCGTGTGTTCCTGATCGCCCTGGCAGCGACCGGCTTCTACCGGCTGACGATGGTTCCCTTGATCGAACGGTCGGCCGATCAGCAGGCGGTGCTCGAGCCAACGGCCGAGGAAGCCGCAGCGATTCGGGCCCGGGCGGCCAGCCGGCTGGCGAGCCTGGGCGACATCTTCCCCGAGGACTCCTGGGAACGCGACGACCCCACGGTGCTTGAGAGCAACAGCATGCGGCTGCTCTTCAAGGAGTATCACACCCTGCCCGACGGCCGGATGAACCTCGTGCCCTGCACGCTCGTGATGCTGCCGGAGCCGTCGCCGGATGGTCAGCCCAAGGGCCGCACGGTGGTGATGCGGGCACCGCAGGGAGCCGTGCTCGAGTTTGAGGAGCCGATCGACCCAGCGCAGGGTCGGCTGAGCAAACTGATTGGAGGCAACCTCCGCGGTGAGGTGAGCGTTCGCGGCACGGCCACGACGCCCGGCGGTGAAGATGAGATCGAGATCAAAACCCGCGACCTCGAGCTGGCGGAGAACCGGCTGCAGACGATCGAGGAGGTGCAGTTTCGCTACGGTCGCAGCCGCGGTCGCGGCCGAGGCTTTGTGGCGAGGCTGCTGGCCAAGCCCGGTGAGAGCAGCGACCGCGGGCCGGCAATCGACGGCGTGGAGTCGATGCGGCTCGAGCGGGATGTGCAGATTCTCCTTGAGGGGATGGCCAGTGGCTTCCTGCCTGGCAGTGAACCGACGGCTGAGGCCGAGGGGCCGCCGCCGCCCGTGACGGTTCGCTGCCGCGGGAGCCTGGAGTTTGCCGTGGTCAGCCGACTGATCACGCTCACCGATCATGTCGATGTGTCGCGGACGCTGCCCGACGGCGGCATCGAACAGCTCGTCGCCGACAGGCTCTCGATTCTCCTGGCCGATGAGAACGCCGCGGCAGAAGCTGACGGCCCCGACGCCGGGGGCCTCAAGCCGGTGGAGCTGGAGGCGAGGGGCAGCCCGGTGGTTGCGCGGAGCACCGCAGGCGGGCTGGAAGCTCGGGCGGAGCGGCTCGGCTATGAGATGGCCACCAAGCGGATTCTGCTCGACGGTGAACAGCCGGTGATGCTGCTGAGCCCAGATGCAGAGCTCGAGGCCCGCTCGGTCGACTACGTGCCCGGTCCTCCGGGCTCGCCAGGTGCGCTGATGGCCGTTGGGCCGGGGTGGTTTGAGTCGCGAGCCACGCCGGAGCACGGGCCGGTGCGGGTTGCCTGGAAGAAATGGCTGCGGGTGCGGCCGGATGGCGATGGCCATGTCGCCTCGGTGGCAGGCGATGCCCAGGTGAGTTTCGAGAGCCAGGGTCGGCTCGCCGCCTCCGAGATTCACCTCTGGCTGGAGATGGATCAGGCGGCTGCCCAGACGCGGTCTGCACAGACCGTCGCCGGCGGCGTGAGCCTTACTGGTGTGAAGCCCACGCGCATGCTCGCCCGCGGGATCGTGGAGACCGACGCACCGCAGCTGGCTGCCCGCAGCGATCGGCTGGAGATCTGGTTTCGGCATCCCAAGCCTGCAGCGGCTCCGCGGCCAGCGGCACCGGCTGCGACCGCCGTCGCCACGCCGTCGCCTCAGCAGAAGCCGGCTGTGCCACCGCCGCCTCCGCCGGCTGCTCCGGCCGAGGTGGCTCCTGAGACGGCCGATCGTGGCCGTATCGTTGCCTCGGGCGCGCTGATGCGTGGCCTGGTCGACATGAAGCCAGCAGGGCCGGAGGTGGCGGAGATTTCGCTGGAAGATTCGGTGCGGCTGATCGAGGAGCCGCTCGCTGGCCAGAGTGAGCCGCAGCTGGTGATTGAAGGGGATCAGCTGCAGGTGGTTCGGCCCATGGGTTTTGATGCTCGGGCGACTGTTGCCGGGCGTCCGGCCAGGATCACCGGCCGCGGGATGGAGCTGGAGGGGCCGCTGGTTGAGGTCGACCGCGGACGCAACCGAATGACGGTCGACGGAGCAGGGCGGATGCGGCTGCCGGTGGCTGGCGGTGGGCTGGGGCTTGAGGCACTCGCCACGGCCGGCACGCCAGCGGTGGCCCCGCCAGCAGCCAGCGGCCCGTCGGAGCCGCTTGACGTGACCTGGCAGGGCCGCATGGACTTCGACGGCCTCACAGCCCGCTTCATCGAACGGGTCGTCACCTCCAGCGGTGAGGGCCGGCTCGAGGCCGGCTCCCTCGACGTGGTGCTCGATCGCCCCTTCGACTTCTCGCAGATGGCAGCCGGCGGCAGCCGCGGACAGGCCGACGTGGCCCGCATCGCCTGTGGCAGCGGTGTGAAGATCCACAATGTGAGCGGCGCAGCCGACGGCTCGAGGTCGGTGGAGCGGCTCTACGTCCGCGACCTGCTGATCGACCGCACCACAGGCAACGTGCTCGGCAACGGACCAGGCCGGCTGGAAAACGTGCGGCTCGGCCAGGCACCCGGCTTTGAGACGCCCCCTGGGCTCGCCGGCAGCGGGCAACCCACGCCGCCGTCTCAGCCAAAGCCGGATGAACTGACGTATCTCGCGGTCGATTTCCAAAAGGGACTCTCCGGCAATCTTGGCCGGCGTGTGCTCGAGTTTCAGCAGCGGGTGGAGGCGATCTTCGGGCCGGTTGCCTCCTGGGACGACA
>CALCGM010000393.1 GCA_937900985.1 uncultured Planctomycetaceae bacterium
TCGATGTGCACCGTCACGCCAGGGCAGGCGGTGGCGAAGTGGTCAAAGAAGCGGGGCAGGTCAACGCAGCCCTCCCCCATCGCCGTCCACTGAGCGGTGATGCCCCGCTCGCTCTCCCAGAGCATCGTGTCGCGGAGGCTCGTCGTGGCCACGAGCGGGCCGAGGATGGCCAGCGACTCGACCGGATCCTCCAGCGTCCAGCAGGCGTTGCCGGAATCGAAGTTGGCCCCCACGAAGTCGCTGCCGGCTTCTTCGATCAGGCTCTTCAGCTCCGAGGCCCGCAGGTCGCCGGCATGATTCTCGACTGCGATTTTCACATTCGCATCAACCGCCCGGCTGCGGACCTTGCGAAGCACGGCAACGGTTTCATCAACTCGGGCCTGAATGCCGCCATCGCTGAGTCGGTCACTGCCGTTGCCGAGCACGACTCGAAACGCCGGCGAGCCGAGGGCCTTGGCCATGCGGATACCAAGCGCCAGATGCTCCTCGGCCGTGCCCCAGTCTTTTTTAAACGTGCCCGACCCCGGGCAGATGCTCCAGCTGCCGAGCACGATCGCTACCCCCTTGTCGCTGGCATAGCGGCGAAGCTCGCCGAGGCTGGCATCATCAAACTGCTGTTCGAAGGGACCGAAGTCGGTGATAAACAGCGAGTCGCAGCCGAGCGCGTCGGCATGATCAATATGTTCGCGGGCATTCCAGCCCATCGCCCGCACCGCAAAGTTGTCGTAGCCCAGCGGGATGCCCCTGGGCCCGGATGCCGATGGCTCCGCCGCGGGGGAGCGTGTCGCCAGTGCGGAGGCCAGGCTGGCCGCTGCCGAGCCGAGCAAGCCCCGTCGTGAGAGCGTCAGTGGGGCAGCAGCGGAAGCAGCAGGAAGGCGTGCGGGCACGGGATGTCTCCAGAGAGCGGGGGGTGAACGACGAAGGCAGGAGAAGGTTTTTTGCACGGGGCCCGACGAACGCCACGCGGCTTCCGCCGGGCATGATGGCCGTTTGCCGGCCGCTCAGCGAACGGCCAGCATCCGCTCCAGGGCGGTCGTTGCCCACTGGGCCGTCTCGGCATCCACCTGAATCACATTCACCGGGCTGCCGGCCTCCAGGTGCTCCAGGCTCCAGCAGAGATGGGCAAGGTCGATGCGATACATCGTGGCGCACATGCAGACGACCGGTGAGAGGAAACGGATCGTCTGCTCGGGATGCTGCTGCTCCAGCCGCTTGACCAGGTGCATCTCGGTGCCGATCGCCCAGCTCGTCCCAGCCGATGCGGCCTCCACCTGCTTGATGATGTAGCTCGTGGAGCCTGCCAGGTCGGCTTTGTCGACCACCTCCATGGAACACTCCGGATGCACAAGCACCTTCACGCCCGGCATCGACTCCCGCACGCCGTCGACATGTTCGGGGCGAAACATCGCGTGCACGCTGCAGTGACCCTGCCAGAGGATCACGCGGCTCTTCGCCAGCTGCTCCCGCGACACGCCGCCGAGTTCCGCACCGGCTGAAGCTGCATGCGGATTCCAGACACACATCTCCTCCAGCGGAATGCCCATGCCCCGCGCGGTGTTGCGGCCGAGGTGCTGGTCGGGAAAGAAGAGCACCCGCCGTCGCTGGGCAAAGGCCCACTCCAGCACCGCCCGGGCGTTGCTCGATGTGCAGACGATGCCGCCATGGCGACCGCAGAAGGCTTTCAGGCTGGCGGCGGAGTTGATGTAGGTCACCGGCGTGATCTCGTCGGTGTCGATCACCTCCCCCATGTCGGCCCAGGCATCCTCCACCTGCTCAATCGCCGCCATGTCGGCCATCGAGCAGCCCGCCGCCATGTC
>CALCGM010000394.1 GCA_937900985.1 uncultured Planctomycetaceae bacterium
GTGCCGTCTGCATTCAGCACTTCGGTCATCACCAGATAGGCATTCTTGCGGCCTGGATCCGGGAAAATCGCGACCGGCTTCAGCAGACAGTCTGACGAGTTGCCGGCGGCCTGTTCGGTGCTGCTGCCGTCAAACGACCACATGGGGCACTCTTCGAGTGTGCCGCCGAAATCCTTCCTGATTTGGGTCTTCGACCGCAGACTCTGAGTGGGCTTGTATCCATCGAGCCAGATGTATTCGAGCTTCGACTTCGTGCTCATGCTGACGCTATTCCTTCGCTATGGTCAAAAAAAGGGTTGGAAACGCTGTTGGCTTGGTCATCCGCCGGACGTCGCTACCTCGTTCCGCAATACGCCGACACGGCCGCCTCTGGATGCATCGGTTGAAGCCGATCTCCCCGTCGGCGGGCATGCCCTCGCTTGAATGGACAAAGCCGCCATCCAAAGCTTGAGCAAAAATCGTACCAGATGATGGCATGAAGGGAATCCTGCGAAAACAAGGGTTTTTGGGGTGCTGCGAGGGGCGGGGCGAGCACAAAAAAGAGGCAAGGATGGCTGCGGCTGCCCCAGAATGCGGCAATCGGCCTGGTGCGAAACCGTGCAGCGATCCCCCGAGAAACCTGCAACTACGAGGCGGTCGTTCCGGTGAGGTACGCGGCGTAGTCGCCGCTGGCGATTACGACGCTGCCCGTGATGTCGCGGCAGTACCGGTAGATCCAGCAGGCCACCTCAGCCCCGTCGGCCAGCCGTGTGGCTGTGGTCAGCTCGCGGCGGTAGAGCGGCTGTGGCCCCCCACACTCCTCGTAGTCGTCGAGCATGGCGAGCTGTGGATGGCCGACCTCGAGCAGGTCGCCGTACACCAGCGAGCTGAAGCCCGCCCTTTCCGCAAGCTCTGGGGCAGCCTCCACGGGCACGAAGCCCGGGTAGTCGCCAAGATCCACAAGCAGGCCGCGGACGGTGGCGAGCCCGGTGGCGCTGAGGCCTGCCACGAGGTCGATGGGCGGCGACGTCTTCGCCCGCCCGATCAGCTGCGGGCGGAGCGTGCCATACACGAAGAGCAGAGCGGTCTCGTGTGTCTGCATCGCCTCACCAGCCTCCGCCTCCGCCACCTCCGCCGCCGCCGCCCGACGATCCACCGCCCCCGCCTCCGCTGCTGCCAGAGGAAGGACTGGTCGCGGCCGCCGCCACGGCGGCGGTCATCGCGGAGCCCAGGCCAGCCGCGGCGGTCCCGATGCTGGTAGGCGACCAGCCGGTGCCCTGATACCAGGCCGGGTGGTAGCCGCTGCCGTGGCGGGATGCGTCGGCGGCCGAGGCGGCCTCAATCAGATCCTGAAACTGGGCTGCCCAGGCGTTGGCCACCCCCAGCGCAACCGCGTAGGGCAGGAACCGCTCAAAGAGCTCAAGGCTGCGTGGCTGGGGCGACGCGGCCCCGGCAGCAAAGGCCTGCTGGGTCGCGGCCTCCAGCCGGTCCTGCTCCGCTGTAGAGAGATACATGCGGAAGCCATCGATCCGGTCCATCACCGCGCGGCCGGCCGCCGTCGGCGCCTTGATCAGTTCGTAGAAGACGGCCACGACGCCAACGATGCCCAGCACGACGGGAACCATCCAGATGGAGGTGGCCTTCGAGAGCATGAAGATGGCAAACAGCTCAAAGCCGACAAACGGGATCGAAATCG
Source organism: uncultured Planctomycetaceae bacterium (assembly GCA_937900985.1). Taxonomy (GTDB): domain Bacteria; phylum Planctomycetota; class Planctomycetia; order Pirellulales; family UBA1268; genus M30B53. Next base: position 1,676 of record CALCGM010000394.1, read on the forward strand.
TGCTGACAAACACGGCCTTGCCGATCCCTGCCACCCGCTCCAGGCCCGTGTGGCTGGTGAACACGCTCCGCCAGGCCGTGAGCGTGCCGTGGATCAGCCCCACCACCGCGATCGACCAGACCGACAGCCAGAGGGTGAGGAATCCAGCCTGGAGCGAAGCCGCGAGCCCGCCGCCGAGCAGGACGGTGGCGAAGAGGGCGGTGATCGCCACCCCCACGCCGCTGAAAAACCAGAGACGGTTGGGCAGGAACAGCGTGCCCTCAAACTCGCGGACAAGGGCCTGCTTAAGGTCCGCGATCGCCTTGGAAAAGATCTCGTGGTAGGTCTGCTTGACCTCGATATCCCGCCGGAGGCCCAGCAGCTCCCGGAAGACCTGCTTCTCGCCTGGCGATGCCTCGTCTGGAGGCTCAGCGGTTTTTGCAATCGTGTAGACGCCGCCGCGTTCGTGAATCGTAAGGCACCCATGGGAGCCCAGCGAGAGCAGGGCCACCGAAAAACACTCCTTGTCGAAGCCCATGCGGCTGACGAAACGGCAGGCGGCCGGGCTGAGGCCATCGGGTGGGGCGAAGAGCGGGATCACGACGCCGGTGGCCGGGTCGCGGCCCACCAGCCACCAGGCACCCGTAAAAAAGGCCACAACGATGGCCACCGCGATCAGGCCGAAGCGGAGGTAGGGATCATCGAGCATTGTCGCCAGCGCGGAAGGCTCGGTGACTGCGTTCTTGGCGAACTGCACAACAACCGTCAGGCCGTCTCCCGAGGGCACCATTCTAGACGCGGTAAATCGTCGGCCCCGCTCCGACGCCAGCGGCTCGATCGCGACGCCCGCCTGGTTGCTCGACCCGAGAGGGCCCAGGTAGGCCTCGGCCTCGATGGAGGCCTCCGGCACGTCACCAGGCAGCACCACGCTGGCCGTGGCCTTCTCGATCGGAAAGGCCCAGGCGTTGCCCGTGGCGTTCCAGTAGACCTCGTCGTGGTCGTCGAAAAACCGCAGCTGCCGCGTCTCGTAGCTGACAACGTAGGTGTGCTCTCCGAAGGGCAGTTCGGTGGCGGCGTCACCGATGTACACACGCACGCTGCTGTCGTTGTTTTCGGTGTGGTAGCTGGCCGGGGCACCGTCGCACTCGATGCTGGTGATCGAGAAAGGCACCCTCGCCCCCAGGCCAAACCAGTCGTCGCCATACCGCACCGGAATGTCCCGGTAGATGCCCCGCTTGATCGCGTTGCCCTCGGCGACGACGGTGATCGTCTCCGTGATCGAGAGCATCCCCCGCTCGCCGACGACCACCCGGCAGTCGAAGCTGGTGATCCTCTCATCAGCGAACGCCATGCCACAGGTGTGGAGGCCGATCGCAATCAGGGCCACGAGGGTCAGGATGCGGCGAGTGAGGTGCAGCAGATCGAACATCATGCTCCGGTGGTTGCTGGCGGCGGCGACGCGGAAGCCCCGAGGGAAAGGCTGACGGCTGGGGCAGCCCGTTGGGCCACCGAGTCGACCTGGAAGTAGTCGGCGGTGCGGTAGCCGAACGTGGCCGCAACGAGATTCGACGGGAAGGCTTCGACCGCAATGTTGAGGTCGCGGACCGCCCCGTTGTAGTAGCGGCGGGAATACTGCAAAGCGTCTTCGGTGTCGATCAACTGCTGCGAGAGGTCGGCGAACGAGGCGTTTGCCTTGAGGTCGGGGTAGGCCTCCACGCGGGCAAAAAACGAGGAGAGCCCTTGGTTGAGGGCCGTCTCCCGCTCGTTCACATCGGCCATCGAGGAGGCCTCGTCAGCGGCCCCGCGAAGGCGGGTGAGCTCCTCAAGCACGGATCGCTCGAATCCCGCGTAGCCCTTGACGCAGGCCACGAGCGCCGGAATCAGCTCGTGCCGTCGCTTCAGCTGGACATCGATGCCGCTTTTCCCCTCGGCGACGAGATTGCGGCGGCGGACGAGACGGTTGTAGGCGAGCACGAGCGTCACCCCGGCCACAGCGAGCGAGGCGGCAGCCACGAGCACGAGCATGCCGCTGGCGGTGATGGTCATGGGCACTCCACGATCGGAAGCATCAGTTGCGCGTGGGCCGGAAGGGATGCACCCAGGAGAGGAACGACTGAACGTGTCTGGTCTGCACCCACAGCCGCCCCTGGCCGCGGAAGCGACAGACAAGGCCCTCGCCACCAAAGAAGAAGGTCTTCAGTTTGCCGCCGGACCGCAGGCCGGGAAGCACCGACACGCGGTAGTCGAGTGTGTCTTCAAAGGCCACGATGTAGCCGGTGTCGACGATGAACTCGTCTTTGACGTCGACTGGCAGGATCGCCCCGTAGGAGTTGAAAAACAGGTCGCCGTGGCCCGAGGCTTTCAGCAGCACGAGGCCTTCGCCGCCAAAGAAGCTCTTGGCGCCCTGCCACTTTCCCGAGATCTCCACGCCCGGGCCATGGCAGACAAAGGCGCCCCGCTGCATCAGCAGGCTGCCGCCATCGAGCCGGTAGTGGGCGGCATCCCCCGCTGCCCCGGGGGCGAAGATGACCTCGCCGGGCCCGCGTTCGGCCGTGAAGGTGTTGACGATCATGCTTTCGCCGCCAAACGCCCGGCCGAGTGTTTTCCGCAGGCCGCCCTTGAAGCCCGCCTTCAGCCTCACGGAGGGAGACATGCTTGCCATCGCGGCCGGCTCGGCAAACACCTGTGCTCTCTCGCGCAGCGCGACGGTGATCATGGCGAAGTCGGGCCGCTGGCTGATTTCAAAGTCAAAATGCTCGCTCGACCCTCGGATCGGCAGGTTGGCCTGGCTCTGATCATCAGCAAATGCAGTCATTGTGGGGGCTCCTGCTGATCGGTCACCGCGGCTTGAGTTTCGGGCCGAGCAGGGCACCGAAACTCGGCGGGTTGTGAGACTGGCAGAGGAGGCGGCCCTGCCCCGAAAAACGGCAGACGAGGCCTTCGCCGCCGAGAAAACTCCCGACCCAGCTCCCGCTGGCCTTGCGAATGGAAAACTGCAGCGTGTCGTCGAAGGCGACGATATGGCCGGTGTCGACGACATACTCGCCGTCGACTGGCACCTCGTAGATCGCGCCAAAGCTGCTGAGGAAGAGGTCTCCCTCGCCGTGGCACTTCAGCCAGAACATCCCCTCTCCGCTGAAGAGGGCTTTGCCGAAGCCCTGCCAGGTGGCGTCGATTTCGATGTCGCTGGAGGAGGCCAGCCAGCTGCTCCCCTGCACGATCATCGCACCACCGTGGAGGCGGCGATGCACAACGTCGCCGAGCAGCCGGGGGCCGAGGATCAGGGTCTGGTCGCTGCTGGTGGCGGTGAAGTGGTTGAGGAACAGGCTCTCGCCAGCCAGCATTCGCTTGAGTCCCTTGATCAGCCCGCCGCCCTGGCTGTTTTTCTTGCGGGTGGTGGTCTCCACCTCGAAACCGGGCGACATGGCGATCATGCCGCCGACCTCACAGGTGAGCGATTCCCCTGCGTCGAATGTCAGGCTGGCCACAGCCGCTGCGGGCCGTGACAGGATGTCGTGCCGCATGAGATCACCAGAGGTGTGCGTTGGCCCAGGCCGCGAGGCCACCGAAAGAACGCGACTGCAGGTAGATTCGCCCTGGGCCGCGGACCCGGGTGACGAGACCTTCCTGGCTGAAGAAACTCGAAAACACGCCGCCGGCCATGCCGATGCGAACGTCCACCGTCGGCTCGTAGGCGACGAGGTGGCCGGAATCGACGACGATTTCGTCGGTCACCTCACGCGAAAAGATCCCGCCGTAGGCACCAAACCAGACGCTGCCCCGCCCGCTGACCCGCAGCCGGAAGAGCCCCTCGCGGGCGATGGCCATCCGCACGCCCGCCCAGCCCAGGCCGAGCCGCACCCGCGGCTCACAGGCGATGAAGGCGCCCGGCTGCAGGAAGAGCGTGGTGCCATCGAGCTCAAGGCATTCGATATCGCCAGGGAAGGGCTGCGTGAGCACGAGTTCGCCGCCAGAATCGGTGGAAAACTCATTGACAAACATCGACTCACCACCGAAGCCCCGCCGCAGCAATCCCCGCACGACGCCGCCGCTGAAGCGGGTGCGGATGTCGATGGTCGAACTCATGCTCGCCATCGCACCGGCCTCGGCAATGATGCGATCTCCACGTTGCAGGTGGAGATGGATGTTGGCGAAGGCCGGTCTGTTGCGGATCTCGTGTTGCATGCCGAGGGTCTCTCGTGCGGTGCGTTGGAAACTCAGCCGCCGCCGGCACTTCTCCGAACCTGCTCCCAGTCGATCTCCAAGGGAACATACTGGGCTGGCGGCAGCGTGCCTACCTGCGAGCGGACAGCTTCGATCCGTGAGGCATGGTCGGGGTGGGTGCTGAGCCAGGTCAGGCCAGGGGGAAGGTCGCCCGATTCACGCTGCATGGTTTCGAAGAACCGGGCCAGCGACATCGGGTCGATGGAGGCCGCATGAAGCATCCGCACGCCCTCGGCGTCGGCGTCGGATTCTTGGACGCGGCTGTAGCTGTTGATCGTCGCGATCTTGAAGACCTCGGCGCCGGCCACGACCAGGCCCTCCATGTTGCCCAGCAGCAGGTTGACCGCCGCGGCCAGCCCCACCGACTGGGCCACCTGGCGGAGGCCATGCCGCAGCGAGGCGTGTGCCATCTCGTGGGCGAGCACGCCCGCGACCTCCTCAGCGGATGCCGCCCGCTGCAGCAGCCCGGTGTAGATCACGATCGTGCCGCCCGGCAGGCAAAACGCGTTGCAGAGGTCGGCATCGATCACATGCACGTCAAAGGCGAGCCCGTCCACCGCCGCGTGGGGGGCGAGCCTGTCGACAATCCGTTGCACGGCTGCCGTGACGGCGGGATCCTTGAGCTCCGGGCCGCCGTGGTCCATCAGGCGGAAGGCCTGCTCGCCGATCTGGCGGTCGACCGCCAGAGGAACGGCCGTGAGCGAGGCGTCGGCGGCCATGCGGATGCCGTAGAAGCCGGCCACCAGAACCATCGCGCCGACAGCCGTGAGCAGCAGCCCGAGGAGCCAACTGCGGGATGTGGCGGCCCGTCGCTTGCGTGCACAGGCGTCGAACGGCTCATCGAGCAGCCCACCCGCGGCCCGAGCGAGTTCCGGCCCAAAGCGGCTTTGGTCGCAGAAGATGGTCAGGCTGCGGTCGGCCGTGCGGCAAAACACCATCCGGCCGCTGGAGCCTCCGACCTCGATCTGGCACTCGCTGTAGCGGATGGCAAAGCTGCGACCGCTCGACGTTGTGGCGATCAGGCTGTCTGGGCCACACCTGAGCCCCGCGCCGCTCCGGCCGCCTGCGACCTGGTCGCACAGCACACCGCCGTCGAAGGTGTTTGGATCGTCCATCGTCACCGAGCATCCCAAGGCAATCGCTAAAAATGGTACCGTGATTCGCTGCTGGGGTGGGGGTGTGTGGGCTCTTCTGGATGCCTTTGGGAGTCGAGACGCGTGTGCAGACTTGGTGTGAACGTCGGATGGGGGCTGCTGCTTGCTGCCGGCGTGGCGATGGGCTGGGGGGCCACGGTTTCTGCTGACGGGGATGTAGCCGCTGGGCCGCTGGGCCCGGAGGATGCAGCCTGGAGCCAGCGGGAGTTCTGGCAGACACCAGACGGAAAGCCGGTCAGCGACGGCTGGCAGTTTGTCGATGGCGAGGTCGTGCTGGCGGTGCCGCGGCAAGGCGGCAACATCGTCAGTCCGCCGCTGCCTCCCAGCTTCGAGCTGAGCTGGCAGTGGAAGATTGAGCAGGGCGTCAACAGCGGGCTCAAGTATCGCGTCCGCAGTTTTGGCAGCGGACCGCTCGCGCGAACGCTCGGCCTGGAGTATCAGATCATCGACAGTGCTCCCGGCGACACATCGCTGGGGTCGACCGCTGCCATCTACGATCTCGTCGCGCCCCAGGCAGAGAAGCTGCTCTACCCCCCTGGTTCCTGGAACGCATCGAAGATTGTGGCCATCGGGGATCGGCTCGAACACTGGCTCAACGGCCAGCTGGTGACATCGGCGAGCACCGCAGGCCCGGCCTGGGACACGACCGTGGCCCTGAGCAAGTTTTTCGGCACGCAGGATTTTGGGCGGCCACGCGAAGGCGACCGCGTGATGCTCACCGACCATGGCGGCCGCGTCCGCTACAAAGACTTCCACTTTGTGCCCCACGCTCCGCCGCCAGCAGCAGAGCCCAAGCAGAGCGGCCCCTTCCTCGCCGATGGCAGCCGCAACGGCTGGGCCGATCAGACGAGCATCTCGATCTGGACGCGAACCACCAGGCACGCCGCGATGCGGGCAGACGGCACGCCTTTTGTCAGCCTCTCCGTCAAGGAGGCCCGGCAGCTTGCCAAGGAGACCGACCCCGATCTGCTGCTGGCCGCCCAGCTGCCGGAGGGGGCCTCGCTCGATGAGATGTTTGGGGCCTGTCCGGGAGCCCCGGGCCGGGTGCGGCTCTCGTACTACCCCGAGCATCAGCGGCGGAAGATGCGGCAGACGCCCTGGCTGGCAACCAGCGAGGAACGCGACTACACAGCCCAGTGGAAGCTTGAGGATCTCGAGCCGGGCAAGAAGTATCTCACGGTCATTGAGGCCCAGACACACGAGGGCGAGCCTTCCGCGGTGGCTCTGGGCAGTTTTCAGACGGCCTTGCCGGTTGGGGCTGCCGACGCGTTTACGTTTTGCGTGACCACCTGCCACGACTTCATCCGTCGCGACGACGGGCTGCAGGGGCACAAGATCTACACCGCGATGCCAGCACTCGCTCCGGCCTTCATCGTGCACGCCGGCGACATCGAGTATTACGACAAGCCAGACCCGTGGGCGGTCACCAAGGAGCTGATGCGGTTTAAGTGGGGGCGGCTGTTTGCCCTGCCAGCAAACCGCAGCTTCTACAGCACGACGACGAGCTACTTCATCAAAGACGATCACGACACGCTGGCCAACGACTGCTGGCCTGGGCAGCGGTATGGGGCGGTGACGTTTGAGGAAGGGGTGCGGCTGTTTAACGAGGAGCAGTTTCCCTCGCGGTCGCCGCGGTATGCGACGGTGCGGTGGGGACGCCACCTGCAGATCTGGGTGCTCGAGGGCCGCGACTATCGCAGCCCCCACACGATGCCCGATGGCCCCGAGAAGTCGATCCTGGGAGCTGAGCAGAAGGCCTGGCTGCTGCGGACGCTGGCAGCGTCGGATGCCCCCTTCAAGCTCGTGTTCAGCCCCACGCCCGTGGTCGGGCCCGACCGTGACAACAAGAAAGACAACCACGCCAACACGCTGTTTGCCTGGGAGGGCCGTGAGCTGCGGGATGCCCTCTCTCGCATTCCCGGCGTGATCGTCTGCTGTGGCGATCGCCACTGGCAGTATGCATCGGTCGACGCGGAGACGGGGCTCTGGGAGTTTGGCTGCGGCCCTGGCAGCGAAGACCACGAGCTCGGCTGGAAAGAGGGGGACGAGCGGCCCGAGCATCGCTTCCTGCGGGTTGCCGGTGGCTTTCTTTCTGGCGAAGTTGGCCCTTCAGGCAAGCAGGGCAAGCCGATGCTCACGCTCCGGCATCGCACCGTCACCGGCGAGCCTCTGAACCGGTTTGAGTTTTCTCCCGTACTTCCTGTCGAGGATGCGGCCGCGCCGGAAAACCGACGTTGACCGTCGCCTGAGGCGAGGCGTATCCTTCCTCCCCCGTTTGGGGAAAGGCTCTCGGTGCGCCTGCACTGCGATGCGGATCGCCAAACGGTTGTCGGAAATCACACAGCGATCCCGCAACACGCGACAGCAGCGAGGCAGTCATGGCGAGGCGAGGCAAGGTGTCTGGGGCGATCAGTGCGAAACAGGCTCGAAAGCCGCACCAGGGAGCCACGCTGGGGGCGGTTTTGGAGCAGCTGGAGTCGCGGGCGATGCTTGCCGGCGATCTGCCGCCCACGCTCGATGCGATCGCGGATGTGACGGTCGACGAAGATGCCTCGGAGCAGACGGTCTACCTGCAGGGCATCACCGCTGGCAGTGGTGAGACGCAGCCCCTGCGAGTGACCGCCACCAGCAGCGACACCAGCCTGCTGCCCGATCCAACAGTGAGCTACCTCACGCCGAAGACCTTTGGCGTGCTCACATTTACGCCGGTTGCGGAAGCCAGTGGCACCGCCACGGTGACGGTTGTCGTGGAAGATGGCGGTGCGGATAGCGACCTCGCCACCGCCGCCGACAACGCCACATTTCAGCAGACGTTTGATGTCACCGTGCTGGCGATCAACGACCTGCCGGTGCTCGACAGTTCGGCGTCGCCAAGCCTAGGGACGGTCGTTGAAGATGCGCCGCAGCCGACCGGGGCGGTGGGCGTTTTGGTCTCGTCACTGGTCGATATCGGTGGCCCGCTGAGCAACGTCACCGACATCGACGGCGACACCCCCGGTATCGCGGTGACTGCGACCAATCTCGCGGGCGGCACGCTCTGGTATTCCACCGATGATGGTGCAGCCTGGAGCCAGGTGGGGAGCGTCTCGGCGGACGCGCCAGCCCTGCTCGCCGGCGATGCCGCGACCCGCCTTGCCTTCCAGCCGGCGGCTGGCTGGACGGGCACGCTCACCGACGTGATCACCTTCCGGGTCTGGGATCAGCAGACTCAGTGGACGCAGGTGGGCAGCGATCTCGACGGAGCTGCCGCGTTTGACAACGCCGGAAAAGCGGTCGCCCTCTCTGCTGACGGGCTGACACTCGCGGTGGGGGCGTCCGGCCACGACGGCAATGGCAACAACGCGGGGCGTGTGACGGTCTATCACCGCGATTCGGCCACCAGCCCGTGGGTGGTGAAAGGTTCTGCCATCGACGGGAGTGCGGCGGGCGAGGCTGCTGGCACCACCGTGTCGCTCTCAAGTGACGGCCTGACGCTTGCCATTGGGTCTCCGCTCAACGACGCCGCCGGCAGAGATGCCGGGCGGGTGCGGGTGTTCGGCTGGAGCGAGACGCTCGGCTGGACGCAGCTCGGAAGCCCGATCGATGGCGAAGCGGCCAATGACCGGTCTGGTTCGGCGATCTCACTTTCGGGCGATGGCACCACGCTCGCGATCGGCGCCTTTGGAAGTGATGAGGTGGATGTCGATGCCGGCCACGCCCGCATCTATCGCTGGAACGCAGGGGCGTCGGCGTGGGTGCAGCAGGGAAGCGACATCGATGGCATTGGCTTGGGCGACGGCGCGGGCTCGGCGGTCTCGCTCTCAGCCGACGGGCGGATCGTCGCGGTGGGTTCACCTCGGCATCAGGTGGGTCGGGGGCAGGTGCGGACCTTCCAATGGAACGCGACCACGACGTCGTGGGATCAGTTCGGAGCAGATCTGCTCGGTGAAGGTGGCAGCGACAACTTCGGCGGCTCCGTCTCGCTCTCAGCGGCTGGCACGACGCTCGCCGTCGGAGCGCTTGGCAACGCTGACACCGGCTACGGGGCGGGCCATGTTCGCGTGTTTGCCTGGGAGAGCGGCACGGCTGCCTGGGTGCAGCAGGGTGGCGACCTCGATGGCGAAGCGATGTTTGACAACTCCTCCGCGTCGCTGGCCCTTTCGGCCGATGCCAGCACCGTGGTGATTGGGGCGACCGCCAACGATGGCGGCGGAGACAACGCGGGCCATGCCCGGGTGTATCGCTGGGATGCGGGCCTGGCAGCCTGGCAGCGGGTGAATGCCGACATCGATGGCGAGGCGGCCAACAACAGTGCGGGATCTGCGGTCACGGTTTCAGCTGATGGCCACGTCGTGGCTGTGGGGGCCCTGGGCAACAGCGATGGTGGGCTGCAGGCCGGGCATGTTCGCGTGTTTGTCGCGGTTGCGGCCCTTTCGTCGGCGAGCGACACCGTCAGTGTGGAGGTGCTGAGGAGCAACAGGCAGCCGACGATTGATGCGCTCGCCGACGTGTCTGTCGTCGACACCGATGGCGAGCAGACCGTCAGCCTCACGGGCATCTCGGCCGGCGAGGGGGATTCGCAGCCGCTGCGGGTGACGGCGACGAGCAGCGATGGCTCGATTGTTGCCGATCCTGTGGTGACCTACACCTCGCCCGATGCGACCGGCAGCCTGGCTTTCACGCCGCTGGCTGGCGTGGCGGGCACGGTCACGGTCACCGTGACGGTAGAAGACGGCGGCCTCGACAACGATCTGGCGACCACGGCCGACAACGGCTCGGTGACCGAGACGTTCGACGTGACCGTGACGGTTGCTGGAGACCCGCCGGCGTATGAGTCGGTGCTCAACCTCACCTCCACCGGCCTGTGGCTGCTCAACACGAGCGACGGAACACGCTTCACGCAGTCCACCTACGCGGTGTGGAATCCCAACGCAGGCTGGACATCCATAGTCGAGGGCGACTTCAACGGCGATGGCCTGATGGATGTGGCTGGCCGCAGTGCGATCGGCCAGTGGTGGGCATCGCTCAACAACGGCAACGGCACGGGCGGCGATGGCCAAGGCGGCACCGCGCCGGTGTTGATGACCTACTGGCGGCCGTCGCTCGGGATCGAGAACATCGTGGCCGGCGACTTCAATGGCGATGGAGCCACCGATGTGGCTGGTTTTGCCAGCAACGGGGCCTGGTGGGTTGGCTTTGCCAAGACGGGCGGCGAAGTCGGCTTCACGAACATGCGTGTTGGGGGCTGGCTCGCGAGCTTCACGTTTACCTCGATCCAGACGGGCGACTTCAATGGCGACGGCAACACCGACATCGCTGGGCTTGCCACGACCGGACAGTGGTTCGGCCTGCTGGGCCAGGTCGGCCGCGGCTGGACGTCGCAGGTGCTCGGCTTCTGGAACCCGTCGCTCAACTTCTCTGACGACATCGTGGCAGACGACTTCAACGGCGATGGCAGGACCGACATCGCCGGACGCTCCGAGGCGAACGTCTGGTATGTGGCCACGGCCAACACCGACACCATCGGCTTCACGACCAGCGTGCTGGGTGTGTGGGGAGCGACGACCTGGTCGAGCACCACGATTGGCGACTTCAACGGCGATGGACAGGCTGACATTCTCGCCCGGGCGGCCAATGGGCAGTGGTGGGGATTGGTGTCGGATGGCACCGCGAATCTCCGTTCCAACACGCTGGTCGGGTATTGGAGTCCGAAAGTCGTCTGGACCGGAATCATCGCTGGCGATGCGGATGGCGATGGCCGAGACGAACTGCTTGGCCGGCGTTCGACATCTGAGGAGCTGGCCCGTGGGGCCCTCTGGGTCGCGAACGTGACCGAAGGGCTGATGCGGGCGACCCGCTGGGGGTTCCAGGGGGTTGCGACGACCGTGGAAGCCCGCGACCTGTTCTTCGCGCGGTTCTGATCGGCTGCGGGCGGTTCGCTGGTGAGCCGGTCCGGGATGGCAGCGCGGGGTTGTTCGGTAGACTCTGCCATTCCCGGAGACTCGGCCATGCCCGAATCAATGCCAGTCCGCACGCCACCACCATCTGTTTCAGGCCATCCTGCCGCGGGCGATGCGGGGCGTCTCTCGCGTCGCCGCCGCTGGCTTCGCCGCCTGAGCGTTGCGGCCGGCGTTGTGCTTGGCGGCGGCGTGGTGCTGGCACTGCTCGCCTTCTGGCGGGTGCGGGCGAGCCTGCCGCAGCTTGAGGGCAGCCGACCGCTGGCTGGGCTTGTGGCGGAGGTCGTTGTTGAGCGGGATCGCCTCGGCGTGCCGACGGTGCGGGGCGAGAGCCGGCTCGACGTGTCTCGGGCGCTCGGCTTTCTCCACGCGCAAGACCGCTTTTTTCAGATGGACCTGCTGCGGCGGCGAAGCGCCGGGGAGCTTGCGGCCTTGGTGGGCGGGGCGGCCGCTCAGGTGGATCGCGAAACCCGCGTGCATCGTTTTCGGCACCGGGCGGAGCTGGGCGTCGAGCAGCTGAGCCAGCCACACCGGCAGCTGCTCACGGCCTACACCGAAGGCGTGAATGCTGGGCTGAAGGCCCTCGGGGCCGTGCCGCCGGAGTATCTCGCGCTCCAGGTGCAGCCTCAGCCGTGGCGGGAGGCCGATAGCCTGCTCGCCGGCTACGCAATGTTTCTCGACCTGCAAAACGAGTCTGGTGGCCACGAGTCGGCCCGAGGCCTGATGCACGAGCTGCTGCCGGCGGACCTCGTGGCGTTTCTGGTGCCTGCTGGGTCGCCGCTCGACGCTCCGCTTGAGGGGCCGGCCTTGGAGACGCCGCCCCCGCCGACTCCGCAGGTGGTCGACCTGCGGGCGAAGCCGCCGATGGCGCGTCTGTTTGCACAGCGGAGTCCGCCGCCGGCGACGGTGTGGGACAGCCTGCGAGACGCGGAGGCCCAGCGGGAAGTCGTCTACGGGAGCAACAACTGGGCCGTCGCCGGCTCACACACCGCCGACGGCGGAGCGCTGCTTGCCGGCGATATGCACCTCCGCCTGGGGCTGCCGAGCATCTGGTATCGGGCGGCGCTGGTCTGGCCTGGCACCGATGGGCCGCGGCGAATCGTGGGGGTCACGCTTCCCGGGGCACCGTGCGTGTTGGCTGGGAGCACCGGACAGATCGCCTGGACCTTCACCAACAGCGAGGGCGACTGGGCGGATCTCGTGCTGCTTGAAACCGACCCTGCCGATCCCCAGCGGTATCGCACGCCGGATGGCTGGGCGACCTTCACCCGCCACAGCGAAACGATCGAGATCGCGGGCGGCGAGTCGGAGAAACTCGACGTGCTGGAGACGATCTGGGGCCCGGTGATCGATGCGGACCATGCGGGCAGGCCGCGGGCGATTCGCTGGGCCGCCCATGATCCGGCCGCTGTCAACCTTGGCCTCCTGCAGCTGGAAGAGGTGGCGGGCGTCGATGAGGCGATTGCGGTTGCTGGCGAGATGGGCGTGCCGGCACAGAACTTTGTCTGCGTCGATGCAGCGGGCCGCGTTGGCTGGACGATCATCGGTCGGATTCCACGGCGGGTTGGCTTCGACGGGCGGGTGCCAGTGTCGTGGGCGGATGGAACAGCCCGCTGGGATGGCTGGATCTCGGGGGATGAGCGGCCGAAGGTTGTCGATCCCGCTGCTGGTCGGCTCTGGTCGGCCAATGCGCGGGTGGTGCCCGCTTCGGGCCATGGCCTGATTGGCGATGAAGGCCAGGACGTCGGCGGGCGTCAGGGGCAGATTCGCAATGCCCTGCTCCAGATCGAGAAGGCCACCGCCGACGACATGCTGGCGGTGCAGCTCGACGACCGGGCGGTGTTTCTCTCGCGATGGCGGAACCTGCTGCTTGAGCTGCTCACACCGGAGGCGGTGGCCGCTGATCCGCGGTTGGGTGAGGCTCGCCGGCTGGTGAACGACTGGGGTGGCAAGGCAGCAGTCGATTCGGCGGGCTACCGGATCGTGCGGGAATGGCGGCAGTCGGTGGCCTCGGCATCGCTGCGGCCCCTGGTGGCTGAGCTTGAGGATGCCGATCCGCGGTTTGACTACCTGCGAGACTTTCGCCGTTTCGAGACGCCGTTGTGGACGCTGGTGACGCAACGGCCGCGGCATCTGCTCGACCCTGGCCATGAAAGCTGGGAGCGGCTCATGCTCAAGGCGTTCAACCTCACGCTGGTCCGCCTGGCCTCCCAAGGCCCGCTCGAGGATCGCACCTGGGGCGAATGGAACGTCAGCCGCGTGCAGCACCCGCTTGGGGCCGCACTCCCCTTCCTCTCTGCTTGGCTCGACGCGCCGCCTCGGTCGCTGCCCGGAGACGCCAACATGCCGCGGGTGCAGCTGCCATGGGCGGGAGCCTCGCAGCGGATGGTGGTCTCACCGGGCCGCGAAGATGAAGGCTTCTTCCACATGCCGGGCGGCCAGAGCGGGCATCCGCTCTCGCCCCACTACCGCGATGGGCATGAGGCCTGGGCG
>CALCGM010000395.1 GCA_937900985.1 uncultured Planctomycetaceae bacterium
TCACCATCGAGGAAGCCAAGGCGATGACTGAGGCCGGTGCCGACATCGTCGTGGCTCACATGGGGCTGACCACCAAGGGCCGCATCGGGGCCGTCTCAGCCAAGACGCTCGACGACTGCGTCGCTGAGGTCGACCGCATCGTCGACACCTGCAAGAGCCTCCGCAGCGACTGCCTCGTGCTCTGCCACGGCGGCCCCATCGCCGAGCCCGCCGACGCCGCCTACATGCTCGAGCGGGTTCCCGGCTGCGACGGGTTCTACGGAGCCAGTTCCATGGAGCGACTCCCCACCGAGGTGGCCGTCACCGAGCAGGTCCGGCAGTTCACCAGCGTCCGGCTTGGCCGATAGCAGCCCCCTGGAAAACCCGTGGTTTCGCGGCTCGTGCTGCGGTCCGCTACCGGTTTGTTTCGTCAGATTTTACAAATCGTTACTGTGCCTCTGGCGGTTTGAGCAGGAAACCGTTTCCATAGCACCATCCTGCATTCCGGAACCTTGCACAAAAATGCCAAACTACGCTGTTTTCTTCGCCGGCAGCGGCCAACGGGTGACCGACCCCAAGCATGTTTACGTTGACTGGGCTGGGGACCTTGCCCAACACGGGTATTCCGAGGTGCTTTGTGACGGCGTTGGCGCGTTCGACGGCACCAGCGCACATACAGGTGCTGGCTGGGCCACGATCGTCCAGCATGCCATGACCACGGTCGAATCCGGAGGCTCACCCGACCGCGTCATCGTGGTGGGCATGAGCCGCGGTGGTGTGCAGGCCATGATCTTCGCCCACTGCATGCGGCATCAGTTTCCCGCAGCCAAACTCTTTGTGTTTGCCATCGATCCGGTGCAGGGCGCCCACATCCAAAACAAAGGCTCATTCGACCTCCGCGACAACCGCAACCTGGTCCGCAGATTTGGTCGCCGCGGCAGCCGAGACGATCTCAAGGATCGCTACCGGCTCTCGGATGCCGCCCCCAACACCGTTCCCGCGAACGTGGAGTTTTACCTCACGGCGCTGATGCAGTTCCGTGGGAACACGCGAAAATTCTGGGGATTCACCCCTCAGGCCCCCTCGCTCAACAACATCAATGGGCTCCGCATCAATGCACACGCCACCTATGAGATTCCCGGTGATCACGGCTTCGGCGTGTACACCGGCAATGAGGGGGCGGCAGGCGTCAATCAGAGCCGACACGCCAGGGGCCGCGTCACCCGTGAAATGTTCGCAACGCACTGTCGAGAGCACGGATTTGGCTATGTCGACTTTGATAATCCGCTCGTCGCCCTCAACCACTACTGCCGGATTGCCAATGAAGACCTCGGTGGCAGCCAAGGCCAGTCCAAGGCCTCCGGCCACAGCTTTCTGAAAGCGTCACGGGCAGCCCGCACCTGGGGAAGCCCCTTCGAGACCCCGTCCGCCCCTCACGGATGGGCTAAGGGCCGCGGCCATATGGTGGCGTGCACCCAAGCGATCGCGGGGAAAGGGTATTTCGTCAACGCCCGCCATCGCGCTCTTTATCGCCTGTGTCGCCCAGTGATCGACGACTGCATCCTCCACAACCGCGGGGAGATGTTTGCGCGACAGGATCAGATTCAACCGTGGCTGGCTGCAAATGCTTCGTTTGCGGAGCATGCCGAGCAGGATCGCGAACGCTACCGAGAGTTTCTCACAATGCTCGCAGAGATGTTCTAAATGGGCTACGGCCGCGCACCGTTGTCAGACACAAACGGCGGCAGGGGCTCTGGATGTGTGGCCAGGATCTGCGTGAGCCGCTCGACTTCTTCAGGCCGCTCTGCCGCGAGATTGCGAGACTCCAGCGGATCGGCCGCGTAGTCGTAGAGCTCCGCCTCGGGCTCGGCAGAGGGCCGGCCCCACTCCTGCCAGGCGACCAGCCGCAGGGTAGGCGTGCGGATGGCTCGGCCCAGCCGACCGCCCCGCGGATAGACATGGATCACATGATCACGATGCGCGGCGTCGGGCTGCTTGAGCACCTGGGCGAAGCTGCGGCCGTCGAGCCCCTGCGGGGCCGGCAGGCCGGCCAACTCCGCCAGCGTCGGATAGAGGTCGACCGTTTCCACCAGCGCGTCGGTCTCCGCTGCCTGCCCCTGCGGCGTGGCCACCAGCAGCGGAATGCGGGCGGCCTGTTCGTAGTTGGTGTGTTTGCACCACATGCCGTGATCGCCGAGATGCCAGCCGTGGTCGCCCCAGAGCACGACGATCGTCTTGTCGGCGAGGCCCTCGCGATCAACCGCGTCGAGCACCCGGCCGATCTGGGCGTCGATGTAGCTCGTGGCGGCGTAGTAGCCATGGATCAGATGGCGAGTGAGTGGCTCGCCGAGCGGTTCCCGGCCCTTGGGCATCTCACGATAGTTACGCAGTTCGCCACCAAACTGCGGGGCGTAGTCGGGAGCTCCTTCCGGCGGTGCAGCCAGTTCGGGCATCGGCAGCTGCTGTGGGTCGTGGAGATCCCAATACCGCTGGGGGGCCACAAACGGCAGGTGCGGCTTGAGAAAGCCCACGGCAAGAAAGAAGGGCTCGCCCGACTCGGCGGCCGCTGTCAGCCTTCGCACCGCCTCCGCGGCAATCTGCCCGTCGGCGTAGGCCTCATCCTCAACATCCGCCGACTCCGTGGGCCGCCCTCGCGGACGATCCTGGGGCCTTTTCGGTTTTGGACCAGGGCGAGGCCCGTTGTCGTCGATCGCATACTGCGACACACGAGGCCGAAACGAGGGCACGCTCCACGTGGCGGCGTCGTCGCTGTTGCTGTGGGCCGTGTGGTAGATCTTGCCCAGCGACGCGGTCTGGTAGCCGTGGGCCTGGAAGTGCTGCCCCATGGTGACGGCATCCGGACGGGCCAAACGGAAGTAGGTTTCCAGATCGTAGACCCCAAGCGTCTGCGGTCGCAGGCCGGTCATCAGCGCGTTGCGTGAGGGCGCGCAGACCGCCTGGTTGCAGTACGCGCTGCGGAAGAGCGTGCCGCGGGCCGCAAGCCGGTCGATGTTGGGTGTCTTGGCGTGCGGGTCGCCGTAGCAGCCGAGCAGCGGCTTGAGGTCGTCGACACAGATCATCAGCACGTTTGGCTGCTCAGCCGCTCGGACGGTGTTTGACACACCACCAAGGCCCACCACAGCAGACACGCCGGCCACCACACACGCAGCACGCCAAAACCGCCGCGAGACACCAAAGACACGCATGTTCAAAAACTCCAACTCCCGAGAAGACCTGCCCCACATCCTGCCGGCGGGCCGACCCGATGGCAACTGAAGGCCACACCAGCATCAGCCATCTCCGCAGCCAGTCGGTCGAGCCGCGAGCCATAGATTTTGCCAGCGGACACTCCGTGCCCAAAAAGCAGATCACGCGAAACGGGGCGCGGATGTCGTCGAGCGACTGCACGCCTTCCTGCGACGACGGCAGCGGCTGGGCGGCCACCGTGGCAAAGCGTGGTGGGTGTTCCTCCGCCAGCAGCTGCCACTGAGCAGCCCCGCTGGCAATCAGGCCTCCGCCACACAAAAACAGCAGGGCACACACGCGATGCGAGAACCGTCGCAGAGAGCGTTCTCCTCAGTGAGGCACGCCCCGGGGGACATTAACGCGACACCGCCCAGTGGTCAGCGTGAAGGCGGTCTGCGCCCGTGTGCCGCCCACCGACTCGCCCCGTGGCTCGCGAATAACCGGCGTTGGCTGGAGGGGGCTAAGATATACTCAAGGGGGGATTGTTTGATTCCTGCGCTCCACCGAATTCCGGGAGACCCACCCAATGCGTCGGACGATGGTTCTCTGCCTGGCGTTCGCTGTCTCGTCTGCTTTCGCGCAAGCGATCCCCGTCGACCGCCTGGTCGATTGGAGCGGCGCCGGAGCCTCGGTCTCTCCGGAAAGATCTCTCCTCGCAATCGATGCCGATGAGTTGCGTGCCGATCCAGATGGGGTGCTGCAAAACGCCATCAACGTCGCGGCCTTTCGCACGGTCATTCTGCTGCCGCCAGGTGAGTATTGCTGCACCACGCCCATTGAGATGCGGTCTGGCATCACCCTGCGGGGCCAAGGGGCAGGCCGAACGGTGCTCAGATTCACCCTCTCCCAAAGCAAGGTGGGGGCCGTGACGTTTAAAGGCCGCTCCGTCTCCTCACACCCAGCGCACACCTCCCTCAAGGCTGCCACAACCCACATCGCGTTGGCCGAGAAAGGCTCAACGGCCTTCCCTGGATGGTTGGCCGATGTGTCGATGCAAAACGATCCCGCGCTGATGTACACCGACCCCAAGTGGAATGTTTCCTGGGCGACACGATCGCGCGGCCAAGTCACGAAAATCACCGAGTGCACCGATGATGGCCTCGTCTTGGCAACGCCCCTGCGGCTCGACTATCCAGCCGAATGGTCGCCGGAAGTTGCGATCTACGAGCCGCTCACTGACGCCGCAGTTGAAAAACTCACCGTTGAGTTTGTGGAGGGAGCAGGCTGCTACAACATCCTGTTTGACAAAGCCCGCGACTGTCGTGTCACAGATGTTGAATCCCGAAACTGCGCTGCCGCCCATGTCTGGGTACGGAGATCACTCAACATTGAGGTCTCCCAATCGGATTTTGCAGAGGCCGAAAGCTATGGCGGGGGCGGCAACGGCTACGGAGTGACTCTGGCCGAACGATCGTCATCGTGCCTGGTCGTCAACAACAAGTTCCACCGCCTTCGGCACGCGATGATGGTGAAGCAGGGCGCCAACGGAAACGTCTTCGCCTACAACTATTCCTACGGCAGCACCGGGCTCTGCGACATCTCGCTTCACGGCCATTATCCCTATGCCAACTTGTTTGAAGGCAACACCGCCGATTTTGTCGTTGTCTCCGACTACTGGGGGCCATGCGGGCCACTCAACACCTTTTTTCGAAATCGTCTGCAGGGCAAAGGATTCAGAGCAGATGATCATTCCCTGCGACTGAATGTGATCGCCAATACGGTGTATCAGGGCGCGATTGACGTGGCTCCCTCCTGTACCGAAGCATTCGTGGCCAAAAACACAGTCAAAGGGCATTTCGTGGGTGAACTGCTGACAGACCTCCCGCCCTCTCTCTTTCTTGCAGGCAAACCGGCCTTCTGGGGCGATTCCCCATGGCCGCCCACAGCCGATGGAGCGATCCCGGCGGAAACGCGTTGAGCGCTCGCCTCTATTGCCGCCACAGCTTCCCTTCACACGATTCCCCTATATGGCAACCACTCCAATCCAACGCGAGCCGCCGAGCCGGCGGAAACACTACCGCGTGACTGCTCCAATCTCGGTGGAAATCAACGGCGTTGAACGGCCGCTTTCCGACTGGAGCGCGGGTGGTTTTCGACTTCTCGGCATCGAGGGCACCTATTCCGTCGGAGATGAATTCTCTGTCACGGTTTCCGTTCCGTATCAGGGCTTTGTTGTTTCATCACGACAGAAAGCCAAGGTGATCCGCTATAGCCCAGAAGAAGGAGAGATGGCGTGCGAGTTCATCGATTTGGATGAAAGGACCGCCGAACTCCTCAGCTACTTCGTGCAGGGCCTCGTCGGCGGTGAGATGACCTCGATTGACGGCATCATCAAGCGAATCGATGTGCCCGTCACGCTGGCAGAACATGAAATTCAGGAAACCTGGCGAGGCCTGCCGTTTCAGGCTCGGGCTCGCCGCCTGCTGGTGTCTTTCACGTACATCGCCGCCGGTGTCGCGGTCGCCCTCTATCTGTTGATGACCGTCTACTCCTCACTCTTCCGAGTTCAGATTGAAACGGGCGTCGTCACCGTTCCGAGAGCAGAGATCGTCGCACCATTTTCTGGCGTCATCCAAAGGATTCTCGTTCCTGTCGGCCAGACATGCCAAAAAGACGAGGTTCTTCTGGAACTCCGCGACCAGGCACTGCTCGACGACGTTGACGAGGCCCGCCTCAAGGTCAAGGAAGCGGAAACGTTCCTCGCGGAGAGCTCCAGCAAGCTCGCAGCGCACGACGAACGGGTCGAGATCTACCGACAGGTGGGTGAGCGACAGCTCGTCCACTTTGAAAGGAAGGTGGAAGGCCTCACCGGAGAAGTCAGCTTCGCTCGCAAAGAACTTGAGCGCCAAGAAAAGCTCGCCAGTCAAAACGTGGTTTCCCAGGGAACCTACGAGGTGGCCGCCAGCAACCTGACGAGGCTCCAAAAAGAACTGGACATGGCGTCGCAGGAGTTGTCGCTCGCCGCATACAACCTACAGGCCCTGGAGAAGGGGTTTTTCTTTTCTGGAAACGACTTGGAGGGAAACGCCCCTGAACTGCGAGCCGATGTCGAAACAGCAAAGCAACAGGTCGAACTCTTTCGCGAGCGGCTGGAGCAGGCCATGGCGAAAACCTCCCGGCTGCTGATTAAATCCCCATTCGCAGGCCGGGTTCTCGACTACGGAGCCGCTGCTGGAACAATGATTCCCCGAGGCGCACCGCTCATCTACATGGAGGAGGGAGTCTCGCCCGTCATCGAAGCCTACTTAACGCAAGATGAAGTGGCACGAATAATGCTCGGCGGCGAAGCGATTGCGTTTCTTCCACCACTCGATCGGCGTTGCGATGTAAAGATCCTTTCGATCGACCGAACAGACGGCTATGCGGACGCCCACGAGCAAGACTACCAATGGCGTGACGTTGACGAACGCACCGCCTTAGTCACGCTGCAGTTTGACGAAGCCGACACGGAAGGCGTGCAGGCCGGGATGCCGGCCATGATTAACATTCAGCGCCACCACGACCATTCCTTCGTCCGGGCGATCCAAACGATGTTCATCACGCCACTCGAGCGCATCGCTCGCTCTGTTTTCTCATCCTGATGAAGAGAGATCGGTCCTCCGCGAAATAATGGACTCCAGCGAACTTTCCCCAAAAAAGCGGTTCCGAGTCCCGCCGGCAGAACTCTTCAAGATCTTCCTGTACTGGGGTGTGATCGTCATTCTTTGGGTTGAGTTCTTTCCCGCCTTTCAACACGATCGCTACGCCAGAGACATCGCCTTCGTTTTTTCTTTCCTGGCGGCATGGCGCTATCTCTGGTGGTTTACGCACTTTGTCCGCGCTCGGATTTACCAACACTGGGCCTACCCAAGGATGCGGGCTCAGGCCGATGAAGCCTGGAACGCAGGCTGGCGGCCGCAACGTGTGTGCTTCATGCTCTCCACCTACATGGAGGATCCGAAGACCACCGAACTGGCGATTCGCAGCATTATCAATGAGTGCCTCAATGCCGGCGTCGCAGCATCGCTGATGATTGGCACGGGAGACCGCTTCGACGAGGACGTCGTCGAAGATGTCTTTAGCCGCTACCGAGGGGCGGTTGACATCGAGACGATTTTCGTCCGCCAGACCCAGCCCGGGAAACGAGTCGCGATCGGTCTCGCCCTGAGGGCTCTGTCTCGCCGTCGTGTCCACGGAGACTGGCCCACCGTTTTCATGGATGGCGACACCATCCTGGCTCCAGGATGCCTCCAACGCTGCCTGCCGTTGTTCAAGGCCTTGCCCGACCTCGACGCCCTGACCACCGACGAGGTCGCGATCATTCGCGGACACAAATGGTTTCAGCGGTGGTTCGACCTTCGATTTGCGCAGCGGCACATGGCAATGCAATCTCATGCCCTGTCACGAAAAGTCCTCACCCTGACCGGACGGATGTCCATGTTCCGGACATCTCGAGTTCTGACAGAGGAGTTCATCTCCACGATTGAACTCGACCAACTCGACCACTGGCTCTGGGGCCGCTTCCGATTCCTCTCCGGCGATGACAAGAGCACATGGTACGTGCTCATGAAGCAAGGGGCCAAAATGATGTATGTGCCAGATGCCTTGGTCTACACCATCGATCGCGTCGATGGACCAAGCCTGCCCCGAATCCTCCAAAACATGATCCGATGGTCTGGCAACATGCTTCGCAACGGTGCCCGAGTGATTGCCCTCGGCCCCCGCCGTGTCACCCCATTCATCTGGTGGTGCCTGATCGATCAGCGGCTCGCCATGTGGACGTGTGTAGTCGGACCAGTAGCAATGATCTTCGCTGGACTGTTTGTCACGCGGCTCGCCTTTCTTTCGTACATCCTGTGGGTCTTAATCAGTCGCGGAACACTCGCCGCCATTCTTTTCCTCTACGCCGGACGAGTCGACATGTCGTTTCCGCTCATTCTCTACGCCAACCAACTCATGTCCTCGATCTTGAAAATCTATATCATCTTCCGGCTGCCGCTCCAGCGGTGGACCAACCGGGGGAATCAGAGCCTCAACATCCACTGGACCCTGTCTGAGCGGCTCAAGCGACTCATGGCCCAATACCTGACATGGCTCTACGTGACTGTTTTTGTGCTATTTGTCTTGACCTACGCCGAACTGGTCCCCATGCCCCACTGGGAATCCATACGCGCGTTTTTCGGCTGGCGCTGACACGCAAATCATGCTTCCCGAATGAATTTCTGTTCCCCACTTCTGTTCCCGACCCCGAGAGAGCCATGCCTCCCATGCCTGCATCGAAAGAGAAGACGTCTATCAGTGTTTTTGGCCTCGGATACGTCGGGTGCGTCTGCTGCGGCTGCTTTGCTGAACTGGGCTCCCGCGTGATCGGATTCGACACCAACACCACAAAGCTTGACTTGATCAACTCGGGGAAGGCGACCATTCTCGAAGACAAGGTCGACGCCCTGATCGGCAAGCATGTCGCGACCGGCTCGCTTGCTGCCACGAGCGACGCACAGCACGCGGTATGGAATACCGAAGTCTCGATCCTGTGCGTTGGCACGCCCTCGACCGAAAAAGGCCACCTCGACCTGGAATGCATCTTCGATGCCGCGGCGATGGTCGGCGAGGCATTGCGACAAAAAGACGATTTTCACACCGTCGCCATTCGCAGCACCGTTCTGCCCGGAACGAACCGGAAGGTCACCGAGATCATCGAAGAACGCTCGGGCAAGAAAAGTGGAGTCGGATTTGGCGTGGTGTCCAATCCGGAGTTTTTGCGCGAGGCCACGGCCGTGGACGACTTCATGCATCCCGCGCACATCATTATTGGCGACGGCTGCGAACAGGCCCGCCAGTCGCTCAAGGCGATCTATGCCGGGATCGACGCCCCCATTCGCGAGGTGAGCACGGAAGCCGCAGAAATCCTCAAGTATGTCAACAACGCGTTTCACGCCTTGAAAATCTCTTTCACCAATGAAGTCGGTCGCATCTGCAAAGAGACTGGAATCGATGCCCGCGAAGTCATGTCGCTGGTGGTTGCTGACAAGATTTTGAACATCTCGCCCTACTACATGAAGCCGGGCTTCGCCTACGGAGGGTCTTGCCTGCCGAAAGACCTCAAAGCGCTCAAGACAATCTCACACGACAACTATGTCACCACCCCAATCATCGATTCCATACGCTACAGCAACGTTTCCCATATCATTAGCGGCTTTCGGCTCGTCACAGGCTTCAAGAAAAAGAATGTTGGGATTATCGGCCTGAGCTTTAAGCCGGGGACCGACGATCTCCGCAACAGCCCAACGGTGGAGCTTGTCGAAAAACTTTCCGGGAAGGGTTATTGGATCAATATTTTTGACAGGGATGTAGAGTTCTCGGCACTTGCTGGAAAAAACAAGGAATACATTGACAGCGTGTTGCCACATCTTTCGGTAATGCTCAATGAACGATTGAACGACGTGGTCGACCAGTCGGAAGTGATCGTCGTCACGAAGAACGAAGACGGATTAAGCGATTTGGTGAGCCGGCATCCCGAAAAAGTGATTGTGGACCTCGTCGGCCTTGCTGGGATTGCCGATCACCCCAACTACCACGGAATCTGCTGGTGAGCGATGCTCAGGCGACGTGCGGCCGATGGCTGCGTGACGCCACGCGAGAACTTGGGGGTTGCTCCAGGCAGGCTTGCCACCAGTTGGCGATCCTGCCCCCCGAAGCGGTCTGAATCAGACCCGCTCCTCCCCCAGCTTCGACGGGGCAAACCGCGCGAGCAGTGCCGGCAGAAACAGCAGGTCGGCCATGAGCGCCGTGCCGATGGTCATGATGCCCATCGCTGCAAAGATCTGATGGGCCCGCGAGTCGCTGAGCATCGCGGTGGCAAAGCCGAGGATCAGCACGACGGTGGTCATGACCAGCGCCGTCCCCACGCCAACAAACGCCCGGCGGATGGCGGCGTCGCGGCTACCACCCCGCCGCTGCTCTTCCTGAAAACGGGTCAAGAAGTGGATCGTGTCGTCGACCGCGATGCCGAGGCAGACCGTGAAGGAGCAGACGCTGACCAGCTCGAGGTTCTGCCCGACCAGGACCAGCGCCGTCCCCGTGGCCACCAGCGGGAACAGATTTGGAATGATGGAGAGCAGGCCGATCCGCAGCGAGCGGTAAGCGATCGTGAGCACCACAAAGATGATCACGATCGCGGTGCCCAGGCTGGTGGCGAGATCCAGCACAATCCGGTAGAGGTCCCGCCAGCGGCGGGCGGCGGAGCCGTCGAGCTCCCAGCGGAAGCCGGGGTGGGCAGCGGTGATCGCATCCAGCCGCGCCTGCAGCCGTTCAAACACCTCGCTGTAGGCGGCGATCCCGATGTCCTGCACACGAAACGTGACAAAGGCCTCACGGTTTTCCGGCACGAAGTAGCCCCGCTTCAGCGGCGGCGGCAGCAGCTCGATCAACGACATCCGCTCGGCCACCGCGCCCTCGCCAGGGAGCGCTTCGAGCAGGCGGGCAAGCGAAAGCGGTGAGCCGAGCAACGGCTCTTCCCGAACAGCGGCCTCCACCTCGGCAACCACCTGCCCGATCAGTCCGTCTCCATCGGGAATCTCAGGCGACCACCGCACCACGACCTGCGAGGTTTCCATCCCACCAAACACCTGATCGATATGAGCCAACGCCTGAGCTTCTTCGGTGCTGGAGGGCAGGCCGCTCGTCCTCCGCTGATCTGGCCGCAGTGTGAGCGTGACCATGCCTAGGCCGAGGGTCAGCAGCACGCCTGCAACCGCGAAGGTCCGCGGGCGAGCCAGCACCATGTCGATCACCACCGACAGCCGGCCGAGGTGCTGATCGACGAGGTTGTGGCCGTGGCCCCGATGCACGTTGCGGCCCAGCGGCGAGGCCGACGCCAGCGGCACGATCATCACCACCGCCAGGAACGTCGCCATGACGCCGATCACACAGCTCGTGCCGAACTCCCGCACCAGCTCATGGTGGGCAAGCATCAGGGAGCCGAAGCCAATGCCGGTGGTCAGCGAGGTCAGCCAGCAGGCGAGGCCCACCTCGCGAATGGCCGTGCGGGTCGCCTCTCTCGGTGGCAGGCCTGCAGCCCGATGCCGGCGGATCTGCACCATCATGTGCACGCCGTCGGTGAAGCCCACCATTACCAGCAGCACCGGCACCACCACGGCATTGAACGGATTCCCCCCGAGGCCGACCAGCGGCAGGATCCCCATCGTCCAGTACACGCCAAACGTGGGAGCCAGGGCCACAATCAGCACCGCCTCCCAGCCGCGGAAGAGCACCCAGGCACAC
The DNA here is from genome assembly GCA_937900985.1 of uncultured Planctomycetaceae bacterium. Taxonomy (GTDB): domain Bacteria; phylum Planctomycetota; class Planctomycetia; order Pirellulales; family UBA1268; genus M30B53. Next base: position 11,488 of record CALCGM010000395.1, read on the forward strand.
GCCAGGGCCATCCCGTAGCCGATCAGCTGGTATTTGCGTTCGTTGCCACGGGTCATGTTGGCATCCCGCAGCCGGATCGGCACATTGCCCGTTATCCGGAAGCGAATGCCTGCATCCGGAAAGGCGGCCGCGGCTTCCCGTGCCGCCTCACGGATGTCGCTGGTGCACGCGGCGTCGCTGGTGACGAAGAGCCAGTCGAGGCCAATCAGCAGCATCGCCGTCGTGCCGTCGGCCGAGAGCAGCTGCCCGCCAACCAAGGGGTGCGCAAGCGCCCGCTCCCTGGCATCCCCAAACCGCTTCGCAGAGGCCGTGGCCCTCGGCAGTATCGGCTCTCGCAGCCCGAAGATGTTCATCACCGGAGCGCGGTCCATCCAAAACACGCTCCCCACCTGCGGCAGCGCCTCGATCGCATCCACGGCCGCTCGCATGGCATCCGCCGCAGCCGGGGTGAAGAAGTCGTCGGTCTCGGCAACGAGCACGACATCGCCGCGGCCGACCTGAATCGGCTCAACGTCCGGCAGTTTGC
>CALCGM010000396.1 GCA_937900985.1 uncultured Planctomycetaceae bacterium
CGTGCGGCCTCCGCGTTGCCCCCCACCGCATACACATACCGGCCAAACGTGGTGCGGCTCATCACGATATGGGCAAGCCCATAGAGCACGAGCATCAGCACGACGGCATTGGGAATCCCGCCGAGATCCGCCCCTCGCCCCAGCCAGACAAACGCATCAGGCACCTGATTGATCGACTGCCCTGCGGCCAGGATGTAGGCCGAGCCGCTCGCCACGAGCATCATCGCCAGCGTGGCAATAAATGGCGGTATCCCAAACAGCGTGACCACGCCGCCGGAGAGCAGCCCGGCGATCCCGCAGACAACCACACCGGCAGCCGCCCCGGCGAGCATGCCCGCCAGCCCCGCCTCCTGCCCGCCGCAGACGTCGCGAATCATCCTCGCCCCCGCCACACTCGAGAGCGCGATCAGGCTGCCCACCGAAAGATCGATGCCGCCGGTGAGGATCACCAGCGTCATGCCGATCGCCACGATCGCAATCACGGCGATCTGGTTGGCGACGTTGAGCAGATTCGTGGTCTTCAAGAAGTTGGGCCAGCGGCTCGGCTCCGGCCGCAGCACCCTCGCCTCCGCAAGCGCGGGCAGCCGCTCCCCCAGGCCGTCAAACACGCCCCACGCCCCGGCCGACGACGAACAGGCGATCACATCCGCTGCCTGGCCAGCCGCCAGCTCCTCAAGAGCCCCCCGCGCCTCCCGCGGCCCTCCCTGCGACACCGCCACCACCTGCCAGCCAGCAGCTGCGGCCTGCTCCGCAAGCGATGCCGCAAACGCATCCTCATCGCCGCCACGGCCGGCGACCACCATCAGCCGCCCGCCTTCAGCGGAAGCCTGCGGCAGGCTGGCAACCAGCTGCCGGGCCGCCTCACCGCCCGCCGGCGTCTGCTCGTCGAGCGTGACCACGCTAAAGAACAGGCAGAGCAGCCCGAGCACCAGCAGCATGCCGTGGTCAGCCAGCATCGCCGCGGCCACACCGCGGAAACGATGCACGGGAGTCGCCGAGTCGTTGTTGACGTTCATTGCAGCATCTTTCGTGACAGGATCGTCGTCGCCAGGACCGCTCGCCCACCTCAGCGGATGGCGAGCGAAAGGATATCGGCCTGGGTGGCCGCGGCCGGGTCGCTGATCTCACCGGTGATGCGGCCCTCGTGCATCACGAGAATCCGATCGGCCATCCCGAGCACCTCGGGCAGCTCGCTGCTGACCATCACGACCGCCTTGCCTCTGGCGGCGAGGTCGCTCATCAGGTTGTAGATCTCCACCTTGGCTCCCACATCGATGCCCCGGGTGGGCTCATCAAACACCAGCACCTCCGAGGCCGACTGCAGCCACTTGGCGAGCACCACCTTCTGCTGATTGCCGCCGGAGAGCGTGCCGACGGGCCGGTCGGCGGCATTGGCCCGGATCCGCAGCGACTCGGCATAGCCCGCAAACGCCCTCCGCTCACGCCCGCGATCGATCCAGCCTCCTCCCGCCCATCTGCCGCGGGCGAAGTGCGCGGCATTGGGCAGGCCGAAGTTGTGCAGCACCGACTGCGAGAGCACGAGCCCCTGATGCTTGCGGTCTTCGGTGAGCAGGCAGATGCCCGCGGCAATCGCATCCCGCGGCGAGCGGATCGAGAGCCGCCTGCCGTCGAGCTCGATCGTGCCGGCGTCTGCCCGGTCGGCCCCAAAGATCAGCCGGACCGTCTCCGTGCGGCCCGCCCCCACGAGACCCGCGAGCGCCACGATCTCACCAGCCCGCACCTCAAACGACACATCCCTCACCGCCACGCCGCGGCACAGCCCCCGCACCACCAGCCGCGGCTGACCGATTGCCCGCTGTCGCTTGGGAAACTCTTCTTCCAGCGAGCGGCCCACCATCAGCTCGATCAGCTCGCGCCGGGGCATCTCCGCCGCCGTCCGACACGCCACGCTCTGCCCGTCGCGAAGCACCTGCACCCGATCCGCGATCGCCTCAATCTCATCGAGGCGATGGCTGACATAGATCACGCCGATCCCCTGCCTGGTGAGGTCGGCAATCACCGCAAAGAGCTTCTGCACCTCCTGCGGCGTGAGCGTGGCGGTGGGCTCGTCCATGACGATGACGTTGGCATCCACTGCCAAGGCCTTGGCGATCTCCACCGCCTGCTGCTGGGCGACCGTCAGCCGCCGGCAGGGCACGTCTGGCGGCACCTGCACGCCGGTGCGGGCGAGCAGCTCGACCGCCTGCCGCCGCTCCTCGCCGGCCCGCACAAACCCTGCCGTCGCCGGCTCCAGGCCGAGGAAAATATTTTCCCGTGCTGAGAGGGCGGGCACGAGGTTGAACTCCTGGTAGATCACCGCCACGCCCGCCGCCCGGGCCGCCAACGGGGAGAGCATCGCCTGCGGCTGGCCGTCGATGCGGATCGCCCCCGCATCGGGCCGCACCGCACCACCGAGCACCTTCATCAGCGTGCTCTTGCCGGCGCCGTTCTCGCCCATCAGGGCCAGCACCTCTCCACGGCCGAGCGTGAGATCGACCCCGTCGAGCGCCTTCACGCCGGGATACTGCTTGGAGATACCCCGCATCTCAAGAAGCGGCGGGGCGGAGGCGGTGGCTCTCACAGGTCGGTGCCTTGACTACTTGAGGCTCTCGTCGGCCTCGGCCTCGGCCTGGCGGTAGAGCTCGCAGGGAATCAGCTGCTGCGTGGCCACCTCATCCCCGGCAAAGTACCGCACGATCGAGTCGACCGTCATCGCAGCAATGCGGTCAGGAAACTGCACGGGATCGGCGTAGATCTTGCCCTCGAGGATCGCCTGGCGGCCGTCGAGCTGGCCGTCGAAGCCCACGATCACCACGTCGTCGGCTTTGCCCGCCTTTTCCAACGCCGCCCGAGCTCCAAGGGCCGAAGGGTCGTTGATCGCAAAGATCCCGGCCAGGTTGGCATGGGCCTGCAGGGCATCTTCGGTGCACTTAAAGCCCTGATCCTTCTTGCCGTCGCCCGGCAGCTCCGCCACGATCGAGATCACCGCATCGGGGTGGTCGGCGTTGTGCTGCTCAACCACTTCCTTGAAGCCCTGCACCCGCAGGATGCACGACTCGGCCTGCTTGAAGTCGAGCACCACCACCTCGCCACCGCCGTCGCCGAGCGCCTCGATCATCGCCTCCGCCGCCAGCCGGCCGCCGCCGAGGTTGTCGCTGGCGATATGCGAGACGACGTCGACGCCTTCGGCCAGGCAGGCGATGTCCGCCGTGAAAACGGGAATGCCCGCGGCATTGGCCTCTTCGATCGCCGGGCCGATCGACCGCGAGTCGCAGGGGCAGAGCACGATCGCCGAGCAGCCGGCCACGATGAAGTCCTTCACCTGATTCTGCTGCTTCGCCACATCAAACTCGCCGCTGGTGATCGTGGTCGCATAGCCGTTGGCCGCGGCCTCCGCGGTGATCGTGTCGGCGATCGTCTTGAAGAAGGGGTTGGTCATCGTCAGCACGGAGACACCGATCGTGCCCTTGGAGCCGGCTGCCTGCTTCTCCGCCTCACCGCCGCAGCCGAAAACACAGGCCGTCAGCATCGCCACCGCAGCCAGGATCGTTCCTCGCATATCGTGCTTCCCCTTCATGGTTGCCAAAGCTCTCCCCTGCGTCGCGGCAGACGCGGCCCAGAAACCAGCGACTGCCGGCATGCCTGATACGCCGCTCGGTTTCGCTTAGAATCCTACCCGAACTGGCCACCGCGAACCGTCTGAGTTTTCCCGCTATGCACCTGACACGCTGCCTGCTTTTGCTCTGCCTGCTTTGGCTTTGTTTGCTTGGTGCCCTGCCAGCTGTGGCGACAGCGAGCGAGACCGCATCGCCTGGCGAGGCGGCGGAGGCTGGCTCTGCCTTGCCCACCGTGCCTGGCTACACCGAAGTGCAGCGGCTCGCCTCGCCCCACGCCACACAGGCGGCCGCGGCTGATGCCACCCGGCTCTATGCGATCTCCAACACCACCGTGGCCACCTACGACCGCACCACCGGGAAGCTCCTGGCCACCGCCTCCGCGGAGGGCACCGAGCACCTCAACAGCGGCTTTCTGCACGACGGCAAGCTCTATGCGGCCCACTCCAACTACCCCGAGCTGCCCCATGAGTCGGACATCCGGGTTTTCGATCCCGAAACCAACACACTCCAGGTGCACCATGTCTTTCCCGATCCTCCCGGCAGCCTCGTGTGGTGCCTGCGTCGAGACGGTCACTGGTGGTGCTGCTTCGCCTGGTATGGCGACGACAACGCCCGCAGCGTGCTGATCGAATACGCGGACGATCGCTTCACCACCGAAGTCCGTCGGCTCCTCTTTCCAGCGGAAGTCGTTGCCGACTTCGACGGCATGAGCGCCTCAGGCGGTATCTGGGACGGCGACACGATCCTGGCGAGCCACCATCACTATCCGGTGCTCTACCGGCTGCGGGTGCCGGCCGACCGGGAGGCAACGATGCTGGAACTGGTTGAAACCCTCGCCTGCCCGTTTCCAGGGCAGGGCATCGCCGTCGATCC
>CALCGM010000397.1 GCA_937900985.1 uncultured Planctomycetaceae bacterium
TTGGCCAGTCTGGGTTGTTGGTGTACCCAAGGCGTAACCAGAAACATCGAAATCACCGCTCCACGTTGCCGCGAGATTCGTAGCTCCGTCATCAGACCACTGGACAAGTATTGTTCCTCCGTGAGTGGTGACTGCTGATGCAAGGCAAAGCAAGATGACGAAAGCTGTTGTGCGTTTCACGGTCGTCCGTTTCGAGTTGAGAAGGATGGAAGTGTGTTTAAGTAGGCAGTCGTTGGGGGCGGTCCAAATTCACACGCAGCGGGTTACCCCAGCGCGATGACGGCGAGGGACGCGACGGCGGCGCCCATGCTCACGGGGAGAGTGAGGATCGAGCGGGCGAGGTCGCGTCCGGGGAGGATCATCTCGCGTTCGGCGGGCGTCATCTCCAGGAACCGCTCGAGGTCGCTCATCGAGATAGGCTTGACCATCGTGTGGTCGGCGGCGTGTTCGGTGGCTTCCCAGTGACCAGGTCGCCCCGGCACTTCGCTGATGATCGCGACCCGCTGCTCGCCGCCTTCGCTGTCGGTGGCTTTGCTCACTTCGAGGTGGCTGCGGAGCAGGTCGACAAAGTCGAGGCCCGACATGTCGTCGAGGTCGGCAGCCACCAGCCAGGCATCAACACTTCGACGCTTCGCGATGGCGAGCCCTTCGGCTCCGCTGCTTCGGATGTGGAGGAGGATGCGTCCTTCGCGAGCGCTTGCGGCAAGCTCATGGTAGGCATCAAACCGCGGGTCGAGGACAACGACACTCGGTGCGGCGATTGCTGTCGCGTGGTGAACCATGGCGAGAACTCCCGGTGATGATGCGTGTGAGGAATGATGACGGTGTGTAACGACAACCGGTTCGGCAGATTCATGTGTGCGAACTCAAAGCCGTGGACGTTTCGGCTTTTAGCGACGTCGGCTCGAGAGCGGTTTTCCGTTGTGCGGAGTTCCGCACGCGTCGGCGGTTTGCCGCAATGGCTGCAACAGTCAGCCCGGATGCCAGGACGGCGTACGTGCTGGGCTCAGGGACCGCCGTGACTTCCATGCGATAGTACTCGCCGCTGTTGAGGGAGTTTGGAACGGGGGTGCTCCACTGTCCAAAGTTAATGGAGGATGAAAGGAATGACTCTGTGTTGGTGACGCCTGTGGGAGATCCCCAAGCTGACCATTGGAGAGTGCCCGTAGTACCCATCTGCCGTTGGAGCACAAGCCAATAGTCTTGATTGGCGTTGAGTGAGACGGAGGTGTTTACAGCGAAAAGGGTGGGAGTGTCCGCGGTGGTGAGCAGCGAACTGAGGTTCCCGGTTGCGATTGATTGGATGAGGGTGCCAGGTGTTCCGTCTGTTACCGTGGCGTCGTAGATGATCACGTCGTACTGACCATCAATCGATGTGCCGGAATACTGCATGTACAATGCTACAGCGTCCACTTCATACGCGTTGGTGGTCGTCGTGAAGCGTTGTGCGGTGGCCGGTGTTGCGTTGATGGCCTTTGCCGTTGTGCCGTTGAGGGTGTTCATCAAAACGGTTGACGCTACCGCGACGTTCGACGCCGTAACGCAGATCGCCACGAAGAGGCTGCAAAGGTACTTGAAAACGAGAGTCGACTTGGTGTTGGAAGTGGTCATGCTGGGTGGGGCGTAAGGGAAACGGTTTCCTTGTGGAGAGTGAGCGCCTGCGGTGCTAGGAGGGCGCGTAGCCCACCACGGCTTCTTGCGGGCTCAGGGCAACGACCAACTCGGTGGCCACGGGCTGCACGAGGTAGCCGGCGCTGCCAGCGGCGAGGGCCCGCTGCTCTTCTTCGATGCTGTATTCCTCCGACATCACGAAGATGCCTGCGTGACGGGCTTGGCCGACGCAGCCGAGCGAGCGGCGATGGCCCGCGAGGAGCGGATCGACTTCGCCTTGGCTGACTTGCTCAGCCAGCAGCGGCAAGAGATCGAAGCCGTCGATGTCGGCAAGCTCGGTGCTCACGAGCCAGACATCAGCGCGGAAGCGACGGGCGAGTTTGAGGGCTGACTGAGCGTCGCAGCAGAAGTGCAGTCCGATCTCGCCATGCATCGCCGCCGTGACAAAGGGTGCGTACCGATCGCATCGCGCGTCGACGATCACGATCTCGCGGACGCTCTCGCTGTCACCGGCGGGGAGGCTTGGCGTGCTCTGCTCGCTGCGGTCGTAGGCGTTGGGGAGGTTGATGGTGGCGTTCCTGAATCAGACGACCGAGATCAGCGACAGAAAAACGACAATCGGCACGACGCAGCAGAGGACGTCTGCGTGCGTGAGTTGCAGCGAGTCGGCGAGCGACGAGGCCGGACCTGCTTTTCCTCGAAAGTTCATGGGCACACCCCTTGTCACGGGCTGGTGAACGCCGCCTGTGGCGATGCCCAGGGAAAAGAGGGAGCACATGCCGTGCCAAGCTGGGGCGTTTCGCGAAGAATGTGCCAAAAACGCGTTTCGCTCGGGCTACAGGAGTGTTTTCGCTCTCAGGTCGCGAAACCCCCTCGGAGGGGGTGGTGCGAATCGCCCCACCCCACTGGAGCGAATCGCTCCAGTGAACCCCCTCTTGGGTGGTGTGGGTGGTGCGAATCGCTCCACCCCCTGGTGCGAATCGCACCACTTGCTCGGTGAGGCGTGCGGGGGCGACGCCGCTGGGCTCTCCGCGGCTGTCAGGCCGTGGGATCGGTCCCAGGATGCCCGTCGTGGTCGCCTTCGAGCGCGACCAGCAGGTGCGTGACCTTCTGTTCGATCAGGTCACGGACGCCCCGAAACTCCTCGGGGGTCATGTCGCGTGGATCGGGGATTTTCCAGTCCACCCGCTGCCCGGCGAGCACGAGCGGGCACTCGTCGCCACACCCCATCGTCACGGCCACGTCCACCTGCTGACCGTTGAACTCGTCGAGCCCCTTGGAGGCATGCGTGGAGAGGTCGTAGCCGAGTTCTCCCATGGCCTCGACTGCCTTGGGATTGATCCGCCCAGAGGGCCGGGAGCCGGCGCTGGCTGCTGTGACTCGCCCCTGGCCATGCATGCGGGCAAACGCCTCCGCCATCTGGCTGCGGTTGGAGTTTTCGACGCACACAAACAGCACACGCTTCATGGCGAACTCACCTTCATCACTGTCCCGAGGTCGTGGGCCTTCTTCGGCAAAGCATCGCTCGATCGCGCTTCTTTGCGTTTCCGTCACCGTCTCAGTGGGCGTTCGAGCGGTCTACGGAGAGAGTCGCTGGCGCAAGGCGATGAGACGAGCAAGTATTTCGGGTTCCTCTTTGAGTGCAACGAGAGGTTGCAACTGGGACTCCACATATGGCCAGTCGAGAAGACCTTCCTGTCGGATCATGATGCCTTCGAGATCGACCCAATCCTTTGGTCGTGACGCGAAAGCCTTCATGACGATCAGGTC
>CALCGM010000398.1 GCA_937900985.1 uncultured Planctomycetaceae bacterium
ACCGACGACGGCGACGTGCTCGACCGCACCATCTGGCTCGAGCCGAGGCTGCTCATGCACCAAACTTCCCGAACCGTCCAGCGTGGGCCATCGCCAGCAGCATCAGATGCTTCGCTGGAAACATCCCCAGGCCTCCACTGAGGCAGTCTCGCTCACCAAAGTGCTCGCAGGCATCGGTGCGGCAGCTGCTTGCCGAGAGCAGGGTCGGAACCGGATGCCAGGAGTGGCTGCCCAGCTTCGACGGCGTCGAATGGTCACCGGTGACGATCAGCACATCCGGATTGAGGGCCGTGATCCGCGGCAGGGCAGCATCGAGTTCTTCCGTCCGCGCCACCTTCGCGGCGAAGTTGCCGTCTTCGCCGGTGGAGTCGGTGTATTTGAAGTGCAGGAAGAAGAAGTCGTAGTCGTTCCAGCAGGCAGCCAGGGTGTCGATCTGCTCGTCGAGCGTCTTTGCTTCACCGACGAGCGTCATCCCCACCAGCCGGGCGAGCCCCTTGTACATCGGATAGACGGCGATCGCGGCAGCCTTCAGGCCGTAGAGCGCCTCGTAGCTCGGCAGCGCCGGCCGACTGGCAAAGCCGCGGAGGGTGAGCCCATTGGCCTTCGGCTCGTCGGCGAGGATCTCGCGAGCCTGCCGAACAAACTCGGCAGCGACTTCCGCCGTGCGGGCCGCCGCAGCATCGAGCGGCTGTGGAGCCAGGGGCGGCACACCCACCGCCTGGGGATCGGTGTCGGCCACCCGTCCGTCGAGCCCTTCACCGCGGAAGACCACCACGAAGCGATGCTCCTTCACGGGCTTGACGAAGGTCTCCACGCCGGGGATCGACACCTTCTGCAGCTTCTCAACGACCTGAAAGCTCTCCTCGGAGGGAATGCGGCCGGCGCGTCGATCGGTGATCAGGCCGTCAGGCCCAAGGGTGCAGAAGTTGCCGCGGGCGGCCACATCGTTTGGCCCCAGCTCAAAGCCAATGCCGGTGGCCTCAAGGGCCCCACGGCCGATTTTGAAGGTCAGCGGATCGTAGCCGAAGAGCCCGAGGTGGCCGGGACCCGAGCCAGGGGTGATGCCCGGCAGCACCGGAACGCTCGATCCGAGCACACCCGCCTTCGCCAGGGCATCGAGATTGGGGGTCGTGGCCGTCTCCAGTTCGGTCAGTCCGCCCGGCTGCTCGGGAAGCCCACCGAGGCCGTCTGCCACGAGCATCACGATCTTGGAGCTGTTTTTCTCCGCAAGTTCCCGCACCAGATCGTGTTCGTTCATGGTCAAACTCCTCAGCAGGGCAGGCCTGGCGGCCCGCAGACACGGTATCGTCATTCGTTTGGCGGAGTGTTGCCCTTGCGGCCCCACGCCGTCAATCGTGGCTCCGGGAATCCGCGCCTCCACCCACTGTTTGCTCACCGCTCCCGCATGAGTGTTCTCCGCCCCAAGCCACCGGAAGACCCGATCTCGCTCCAGCTCGGGCCGCTCGCCGCAGCCGCCAGCGAACCGCTCGCACGGCTCAGCCCGCTTTCCCGGCAGCCCGCTGCCGCCGGGCTCCAGCCGGAGCAGCTTCTCGATGCCTACATGCGGGATCGGCCGGCAAGCGAGCTCTTTCGGGCCCTGGCCACCGCCCGGGAGCTGCGGGAGGCGGTGGATGCCGTGGTGGTGGTCTGCGAAGAACCGCTCGGCCACGCCATCCAAGGGCTTTTCGAGACCTGCTGCCATCCGTTTCACAACGCGCTCTCACGGGGTGAGCGGGGGGGCCGCCCCCGGCTGTTCTTCGATGTTGGCCCTCCCGATTCCGATCGAACTGCTGGCCTCCTCGACCTCCGAGCGGCTGCTCGCGGCACCGACCTGCTCGACCGCTGGGGCGTGGTCCGCATCGTCGCCGGCGATGAGGCCACCGGCAGCAGCCAGGCCGCTGCCGGGCCCACCGATGGGCAACCGCTCGCCGCAGGCCGTGTGGAAGATGCCAGCGGCCTGCCCATTGCCGTCGGCCCCAGCCTCCTGCTGACGGCGGCAGCCGGACCGTGCGGGGATGTGTTTACGCCCGCCCTGCTGATCACCGCTTCGCTCGCGGGCATCGACGTGGTGCGATTCCTCAGCGGCGGTGTGGCGATGCTGCGACGGTTTGTGGAGGCCTCTCCCGAGAGCAATCCGCCGCTGCTGCTCGCCGCTGCCATGTGGGCGGTCGCCGCTGCACCGCAGCCGGTCCACCTGTCGCTCGACACCACACGCGTCCACGCAGCCACGCCCCTGGCCCGCTGGTGGGCGAGCCCGTTCGGCACCGCCTGCGGGCTCGCCACGGCTCACCTGCAGCATGGCTGCCTGCTCACGGTTGGCCAGCCGCGACGGGGCAGCCTGCCTCCGCCATCGCCGGGCACGCACGAGCCGGTCCCGCCGCCAACGCCCCCTCCGCTCTCGATCGACCTGCCGCGACTCGACGAACACACCGTCGGCCAGCTGCTCGCCATGCGGCTGCTCGCGCTCCGCATCCTCACCCTCCAGGCAGCTGAGGCTTGAAAACCGCCGGCCAATGGCCAACGATGCCTGCTCGCCCCCATTGCTCGCAGAGGAACACCGCCATGCCGATCACCCTCACCTGGACGGGTCATGCCACCTGGCTCATCGACACCTCAGCCGGACGGATCGTGGTCGACCCCTTCTTCGACGACTGCCCGACCGCGTCGATGAAGGCTGCGGAAGTTGAGTGTCGCGCGATTCTGATCACCCACGCCCACTTCGATCACATCGCCGATGCCGCAGCGATCGCTAAGCAGAACCGGGCCCAGGTTGTCTGCAACTTTGAAATCTCGCAGTGGCTGGGCAAGCAGGGCGTGGGCAATGTCCAGCCCTGCAACCATGGCGGACGCGTGGCGATCCCCGGCGGCACGTCGAAGATGGAGATCGCCTTCCACTCATCGGGCCTCCCCGACGGCTCATACGGCGGCAACCCGGCCGGCTTCCTGCTCGACATTGACGGCGTGCGGCTCTACGTGGCCGGCGATACCTCGCTCTTCTCCGACATGGAGCGGATCGGCCGGGCGGGCCTCAACGCGGCGATCCTGCCGATTGGCGACGTGTTTACGATGGGCCCCGAAGATTCCGTCGAAGCGACCCGTCTGCTGGCGCCGAAGGTGGTGCTGCCGTGCCACTATGGCACCTGGCCTCCGATCGAGCAGGATCCCCAGGCCTGGGCCGAGATGATTCGCCAGGGATCCTCAGCAGAGCCACGGGTGCTGGCAGTCGGTGAATCGACCTCGATCGGCTGAGGCCGGCTCAGGCAGCCGGTGGCGTCACCTTGGCCTCGATCACATCGCCAGAAACCCGGACCTCAAAGACCTCGACCTTCAGGTTCGGATTGTCGCACCAGCTGCCATCCTCCAGGCGAAACCGCCAGGCATGCCAGGGGCAGGTGACCACGCCATCGGTCATCGGACCGCTGCCGAGCGAGGCCCCCATGTGCGGGCAGAGGTCGTCGATCGCGTGATACCGCTGGCCGTCGTTGAACACCGCCACGATCCGCCCAGCCACCTCACAGACCTTGCTGCCCCCAGCGGGAATCTCGCCAACCCGGGCAACAGGATGAAAGGCTGCGTCAGTCATGGGCGTCTCAGCGAGGGCAGGGAAGGGGGGAATCGTCGCCGTTGCAGCTGCTTACGATCACCTGTCGGTGCATGGTAGCCTATCGGCCATGACTCGCATGCTCCCGCGGCTCCTCGCGATCGACATCGACGGCACGCTCACCACGCCCCAGCACGACATCTCCGACCGCACCGCTGCCGCAGTCGGAGAGGCCATCGCTGCCGGCATCCAGGTGGTGCTGGCAACAGGCCGCCGCTACCGGGATTCCCTCTGGGCTGCTGAGCGACTGGGCGTGACGCTGCCGCTGATCACCACAGCCGGCGCCCTGATCAAAGATCCGACCCACCACACCACGCAGTTCCGTGCGGCCTTCGCCGACGGTGTGCTGGAGGGCGTGCTGGGGTTGATCGATGCTGCCGGCCACGAGGCGATCGTCTACACCGACAGTTTCAGCGACGGCTTTGACTTCCACTGCCGCGGCTTTGAGATCGGCAGCGAGGGGCTCCGCAGCTACCTCGCTTCCAACCGATCGCTGGCCCGCCTCACGCCAACGCTCCATCAGCAGCCGCCGGCCGACAGCTTCGCTGCCTTCTGCATGGGGCCCGAGCCCGCCATGCTCGAGCTCGAAGCGGCGATTTCGGCCTCGTTCGGCGAGGCCACGAGCGTGCATGTGATGCGGAGCCCGCGGTATCGCGGCTCCCTCTGCGAGATCGCACCAGCCGGCGTGACCAAGTGGTCTGGCATCCAGCAGCTGGCGGCCGCCTTCGGGATTTCGGCAGCCGACATCTGGGCCGTCGGCGACGACGTCAACGACCTGCCGATGCTTCGCAACGCCGGCCTCGGCATTGCGATGGGCAACGCCGATCGGCGGGTGCAAGACGCAGCCGATCGGGTGACCGCAGCCAACGATGCCGACGGGCTTGCAGTCCTGATCGAAGAACTGCTTGGCGTGCCGCAGCCAGAGGGGCAGCGGACGGCGGGCAGCGGGGGCTGACTGCTTGCCCTGTCTGCGCCGTCCCCCTGCACCACCAGGGATCGCCGACGCCGACCGGGTTTGCTGCGAGAGGTGGGTTTCCCTACCCTCTGCCCGCCATGGACTACCGCATCCACAAGCCCCAGCCTCGCTGTGCCAGCACCGACCGGCCTTTGACCGCCGGCGAGCCGTTCTACTCTGCGCTTGTCCGTCAGGACGGGGGGATCGTCAGGCTCGACCTCGCCGCTGAGGCGTGGCAGGGCCCTCCCGAGTCGAGCCTCGCCTGGTGGCGATCGACGATGCCTGCCGAGGATGCCAAACCGACGCTCGCGCCTGTCGACGCCCTGCTCGATCTGCTCGAGCAGCTCGAGGGCAACGCGACCGATGCGGCCCTGAGGTATCTGCTCGCGCTCGTGCTGGTGCGTCGCCGGGTGCTGAAAATCATCGACGCCAGCGATGACGACGAGGCTGGGTCTGCAAGCGGCGGCTCGGAAGCCGGCGTGTTGGCCCTGAACTGTCGCCGACGTGGAACCGACTACCAGATTCCCATCACACCCCCGACACGGAACGAAACCGAGGGGCTCGAGGAGCGGCTGACATCGCTGCTCTGGGCGGGGGAGGCTGCCTGAGATGCATCGCACGGCATGTGGTCTTCCGTCTGCAGCGTCGCCCGCGTCGCCGCCCGTTGGGGCGGCGCCGGCAGGCCGAGGTCGTGGTCGCCGGCCGGGCTCGGCAGGCCTGATGCTCGCGACCCTGGCCCTGGCGATCGCGACCAGCGGCGCCTCATGCCCGAACTACCTCCAGGGCTACCAGGTTGGCACGCTGCCCCTGCCGCGGACGCTTCCAGCCAACCCCACCCTCGACCAGATCATCCAGGTCGTTCACGACAACACCGGTCGTGTGCGGA
>CALCGM010000399.1 GCA_937900985.1 uncultured Planctomycetaceae bacterium
CGCATGCAGCAGGTTGTAGCCGTCGATCAGGATTCGCATCGGCCACTCCCAGGTCGCGGAAGAGCGTGGGGCGTTGCTCGCCGCCTTCGCCAGGCGAACGTTTGTTCAAACGGAGGCTGCCTGCTCGGCAAGCCGATACTTGATCCGGCCGCCGACAATCGTGGCCACCGCCCGGCCGGTCAGCTGCCAGCCGTGAAATGGCGTGTTCACGCTCTTCGACCGGAACGTGGAGGCATCCACCTCCCAGGTCATCGCTGGATCGATCAGGGTCACGTCGGCGATCGCACCGACTGCGAGCGTGCCACGGTCGATGCCGAGAATCTTGGACGGCAGGGTGCTCATCGCCTCAACGAGCCGCGACCAGTCGAGCCGTCCTGGCACGACCAGCCGCGTCACCGACAGGCCCACCGCGGTCTCAAGGCCGAGAATGCCGAAGGGGGCCCGGTCGAGCTCGAGCATCTTCTTCTCGAGGGCATGCGGAGCGTGGTCGGTGGCGATGCAGTCGATGGTGCCGTCGGCAAGACCTTCGAGGATCGCCTCCACGTCGGCTGCCGTCCGCAGCGGCGGGCTCATCTTGTAGTTGGAATCGAAGCGACGCAGGCACTCGTCCGTCAGCGTGAAGTGGTGCGGCGTGGCTTCGGTGGTGACGGCGATTCCCCGCTCTTTGGCACGTCGCACCAGTTCCACGCCGCCGGCAGTCGAGAGGTGCATCACGTGCAGCCGGCCACCGGTGACCTCGGCCAGGGCGATGTCACGGCCGATCATCACTTCCTCGCCAGCGGCGGGCATGCCCTTGAGGCCCAGCACCATCGACACGAGCCCCTCATGCATCACGCCACCGGCCGTGAGCTCCAGCACCTCTTCGTGCGCCAGGAATGGCTTGTCGAACATCCGGCAGTATTCGAAGACCCGCCGCATCAGCTCAGCGTCGTAGACCGGCGAGCCATCGTCGCTGAAAGCCACAGCGCCTGCTTCGACGAGCTGACCGATTTCCGCCAGTTCCCTGCCCTGCCGTTCCCGGCTCGCGCAGGCCACGACAAAGACGTTGCAGGCATCGGCCCGGGCCGCCTTCTGGTGGATAAACTCCACGCCCCCCTGGGTGTCGAGCGGCGGCTCGGTGTTGGGGATGCAGGCGACGCTCGTGAAGCCGCCGGCGATGGCGGCTGCCGTGCCCGTCTCGATCGTCTCGTCTTCTTCGCGGCCCGGCTCCCGCAGGTGGACATGCATGTCCACCAAGCCCGGCGTGACGATCAGCCCCGTGGCGTCGAGCAGTTCGTCGGCCACCACGTCTCCGCCGACGAGCTGGCCAATCGCCTCACTGCCGATCGCGGCCACGCGGCCGTCGCGGATCAGCAGGTCGTCGACACGATCAAGAGACTGCGAGGGATCGACAATGCGACCGCCGCGGATCAGCAGGCTGGCCATCAGGCAGAAACTCCGGGTGTGGTGGGGGCGAGTGTGTGCGAGCCGCTTTCGGCTCCGGCGGCACGACGGCCACAGGTGAGCCAGAGGGCGGCCATTCGCACGGCGAGGCCGTTGGTCACCTGATCGAGAATCAGCGACTGCGGGCAGTCGGCGACGTCGGCCGTCACCTCGACACCACGGTTGATCGGTCCGGGGGCGAGGATCACCAGGTCAGGCCGTGCCCGCCGCAGCCGCCGCTTGTCCATGGCGTAGAGGTGGGCGTATTCGCGAACCGACGGGAACGGCCGCGTGTTCTGCCGCTCAAACTGGATTCGCAGCAGATTGAGCACATGGCACCGTGGCAGGATCGCATCGAGGTCGTGAGAGATCTCCACGCCCAGTTCACACCACCGCGGCGACACCAGCGTTGGCGGGCCGCAGAGAATCACCTTTGCTCCCAGCTTGGTCAGCCCCCAGAGGTTCGACCGGGCGGTGCGGCTGTGGGCGATGTCTCCCACGAGGCCAACGGTGATGCCCTCGAGCGAGCCGAGCTGCTCGCGGATCGAGAGGATGTCGAGAAGCCCCTGGGTCGGATGCTCGTGCGGCCCGTCGCCCGCATTGATCACGCCCACGCCCAGGTGCTTGGTGAGCAGGTGCGGGGTGCCGGGAGTCTGATGACGGACGACCACGGCATCGATTCCCATCGCTTCGAGGTTTTTGGCCGTGTCGATAAACGATTCGCCTTTGGAGAGGCTGCTGCCTGCCGCTGAAAAGTCGACGACATCGGCCCCGAGCCTGCGAGCGGCGAGGGCGAAGCTCGTTTTGGTGCGGGTGGAGCTCTCGAAAAAGAGGTTCACCACGGTTGAGCCGGAAAGTGCCGAGAGCTTCGTGCGGCAGCCGTTGGTGGCTGCCTTGAAGGCGGCGGCGGTGTCGAGCAGGAGGGTGATGTCTTCAGCCGAAAGCCGCTCGAGATCGAGCAGATGGCGGTGCGTCCAGGCATGCGGAACCTCCGCAAACGCTTGATCCGATGCCGTCATGGGGTGCAGTCGCTCCTCGCACAAAGGGGGCGGACGGGGCATCCAAAACCCCGTGTGGCGACTGATTGTAGCCACTCAATCCCGGCGGTGAGCCCCCAGCCGACCGGCCAGACGCCCTCCGCCATGATTTCTGCTGCGGGAGTTTCGGGAAGGGCCTCTTTGGCCTTGCCCCGCCCTGCCCCTCGGGCCTACCTTCCCGCCCCTCGCCGAGTCGGCTCCGCTTTTT
>CALCGM010000400.1 GCA_937900985.1 uncultured Planctomycetaceae bacterium
CCACGTGGTTCTGCGGATCGGAAAGCCAGGCGTCGATCTGCTCGAGGGTGATCGGACCAGCACCCGGCACGCCCGACGTCAGCGACGCCTCGCCCAGCTGCACCGTCTCGGGATTCATCGCCGAGCCATTGAGCACCGCTGCCTGGACGGCAGCCAGGCCCTCGTCGGCAGCAGCGTCTGCAGCCGCCGCATCGGCCGGAACCGTTTCCTCACCCGCTGCGGCATCCTTCACTTTTTCGGCGGCGTCCGCAGCGGCTTCGGAGGCTGCATCGGCGGCGTCCTTGACGGCATTCGCCGCATCGGAGGCAGCTTCGGCGGCCTGATCCGCTGCGTCGGACGCAGCCTCAGTGGCCTTGTCTTTGAGTTCCTCGGCCTTTTCCGTGGCCGCATCGATCGTGGTCTCAACAGCGTCCTTCGCCTCGTCGATCACGCGATCGGCCTCTTCCTTGG
The DNA here is from genome assembly GCA_937900985.1 of uncultured Planctomycetaceae bacterium. Classification (GTDB taxonomy): domain Bacteria; phylum Planctomycetota; class Planctomycetia; order Pirellulales; family UBA1268; genus M30B53. The sequence goes on from CALCGM010000400.1 coordinate 451, forward strand.
CCGCGTCGACAACCTCCTTGGCGCTGTCGGCGGCGGTTTCAGCAGCGTTTTCCTCTGGCTCGGCAGGAACCTCAACCTCTTCCACTTCGACGGCCTTCGGGGCGTCTTTGGCGGGTTCGGAGGGGGAACAGCCGACCATCAGGATCGGCATGGCAGCGACACCAAAGCCGCAGCAGGCAGAAAAAAGCGATCGACGAAGCATCGTGGAGTTCTCCCGAGTGCGAAACAACAGGTGTGCAGGAGTCGTGTGCGAAACGAAGAAAGGCACCTTGGATTGTAGGCAAACGCCGAACGAGGCAACACACCCAGGGAGCACGAATATGCCTTGGTTTTGGGCGGGAAGGCCCGTCCGTTCAGGCGTCGAGCAGGTCGGCAGTGGCCAACCAGGCCAGCTCACCGTGATGGCCGAGTCCGTCGTCGAGCCGGATCGACGCCACCGAGCCCTTCTGCATGCGAATCAGGGCCGATCCATCGCCGATGGCCATCGCCACCAGTCGGCCCACGCAGGGGCTGTGCCCAACCCAGGCGACGCGGGCGGCCTGCTGCTCGAGCGTCCAGTCGAGCATCGCCGCCCAGTTTGAGCCCGGGGCGAGCGCATCGACGGCCACCACGGGCGGGTGCTCAAAAAGTTCTTCGGCAAGAATTTCCGCTGTCTGCCGCGTGCGGACCAGCGGGCTTGTGGCGATCACATCCACCTGCATGCCTGCCTCGGCAAGACGGCGGGCCATCTTGCGAAACCGCTTGATGCCCTTCTTCGTCAGGCTCCGCGAGAAGTCGGTGCCATCCTCCCCGAAGTCTTCCGCCCAGGCGTGCCGGGCGATGTAGAGATGGCTGGTGATCGTCGACATGGGCAGTCGTTTCCCTGAGAGCGTCGCGGGGTGCAGTTGTCGTGTGATTGTGCGTTCGAGGTCGGTGCCGGGCAAACCCGCTCTCTGCCGGCAGTGGCCGGGCAGGGTCACACCTGCCGCCAGAACTGCCTGGCGTCGACGCCCAGCTGCGCCACCGCCGGGGCGGCGTGTTCCCGCCAGCGAGCAGCGTCGACCGGATAGCCGGCCGTCGGCACGAGCCCGGAAAGCTGCCCACACCAAAACGCGTTGAAGCATTCCATCGCCAGCTCACGAACAAGCTTCGCCGTCAGGCTGGCAACGGCAACCGGCGGCTTCCGCTCGCTCCGCACCGCAAACGCAAGCTGCGTGTCGCGGGCGCTCGCCCCTCCAAACAGCCCGCCGCTTGCGAGCCGATACGACGAACACTCCGCAGTCTCCTCGATCGGCTCGGCCTGGCAGTCAAAGGCCGCGGCGATCACGCTGGCATACCGCTTCCGTCCACCGTGCCGGTCGCACCAGATGCGTGTCGATTCCTGCCGTTCGCCGACCGACTCGGCGAGGGCTGCGGCCAGCGCCAGGGTTTCGCGAGACAGGATGTCGGACTTGTTGAGCCCACGATCGAGCAGCTGATTGAACCGGCCGGGATAGACGCAGCCGCACCGAATCGACTGTAGGCGAACCCCATGGGCGGCGAGGCGTGACGCGATCTGCTCGGCATCACTGGAGATCGAGTCGGCGAGGTCGGCATCAAGCAGAGGCCGCAGGGCGAGTGTCTGCCACTCGGGCGACGTGTCGGCCGTCACCGGCCCAATCTGGCCGATCGCCGAGGCCAGCGCCTCCCAGTCGAGCGGCACGGCACCGGTTGCCAGTCGGACGGCAGCGAGCGCCGATCGCAGCAGCAGTGATCGGCCACCACCACCGCGGTAGACCTCCTTCGAGTCGCGCCACACCACGGCTGAGCCCGACCGGAGCGATCCGAGGGCGTCGCCCACAGCGGCAGCCAGCCGAGCCTCTGCCTGATCGGCGTCGGCCTCGACCTGCCAGGCTGTTGCGGCAACGACCAAAGGCCCAAGGTTGGGGCCATAGCCAGCCTCATCGGTGCCGATCACGAGCGTCATGCCGGCCCCGCTGTGCTGCCGTCTGCAGACGCCACGTCGGCGAGCGTGCCGGGATGCTGCCGGCAATACTCGTAGATCGCGACGGCAGCGCTCGTGGCGGCGTTGAGGCTGTGGGGCAGCCCCGCCATCGGAATCTCCACCACCCGGTCGAGTTTGGCGAGCACATCCGGCTCAAGCCCCGTCCGCTCATTGCCCACCACAAGCACCATCTTTGGCACGAGGCGGCATGTGGTCAGCAGCTCCGAGCCAGTCGTCTGCTCAAGGCCGACAAGCTGATAGCCCTCCCCTCGCAGCCGCTCAAGCACTGGCGGCAGGCTGCGGTGCACCTCGAGCGCGACCGTCTCAGCCCCATCGCGGGCGATCCGCTCATGCAGCCGGGCTGCCCCGCAGGCGATCACCCGTTCGATGCCGAAGCAGCCGCAGGTGCGGACGATGTGCGAGAGGTTCACATGGCTCCGCATCGCAGCGCAGGCGACCACGAGTTCGCGGGGCTGGGCAAGCCGTTGCGGCGGGCG
>CALCGM010000401.1 GCA_937900985.1 uncultured Planctomycetaceae bacterium
TGGCCGAGGTGAGCGTCCGGAGGGGCAGCCCCGGGCTCACCCCGAGCGACCCACCAGCGAAACAGCCCCAAGGCATGGTCGCGAAGCCCGGGGAAGGTAGACTCTGAACGCACCGAGACACTTGGTATTGAGGGGGACGTTCCTTGAATCGCGATGATTTCGCCAGCCGGCTTGCTTTCAGTTCCAACGCCTACCTCGACGTGACGGTCGACGCTGCGATCGCTCAGGTGGCAGGGCTCGGCTACGCCGGCATCGAGCTGCTAGCCGACGTGCCCCACGCCTGGCCAGCCGGCCTGCTGGAGGTGCAGAAGCAGGCGATTCGCGACTGCCTCACGAAGCACGGACTGGTGATCTCCAACATCAATGCGTTCATGATGAATGCGGTGGCCGATCCCCGGCAGCCCTACTGGCATCCGGGCTGGACCGATCCCGACCCGCACTACCGGGCGATCCGGCGGGAGCACACCAAGCGGGCCCTGCAGCTTGCCGCAGACCTGGGGGCGACGTCGATCTCGACGGAGCCGGGAGGAGAGATCCAGCCGGGGCAGACGCGGGCTGAGGCGACCGACATTTTCTATGAGGAGATCATGCCGGTGCTGGAAGTGGCTGCGGACACGGGGGTGGCCCTGCTGGTTGAGCCAGAGCCAGGCTTGCTGATCGAGACGTTTGAGCAGTTTCTCGAGTTTGCCGAGCGGGTCGACCATCCGTCGCTTGGCCTAAACTTCGATGTCGGCCATGCCTACTGCGTGGAAGACGACCCCGCGAGCTGGATTCCACAGCTCGTGAAGCACACCCGCCACTACCACGTGGAAGACATCGCGGCGACGCGGGTGCACCACCATCTGGTGCCGGGAGAGGGGGCCATCGATTTCGCCGGCGTACTCGCTGCGATTGCTGCCCACACGCCCGACCTGTGGGTGACCGTTGAGCTCTATCCCTACCGCGATCGGCCCGATGAGGCGGCCCGCGCCGCCCGTGAGTATCTGCTCGGCATCGCGGAGACGGTCGGTTGATGAGCACGGCGGTGCCCCAGCAACGCGGCAGCGTGGTGGTCGCCTGGCTTCGGCTGCTGCGGCTGCCGAATCATGCCACGGCCGTGGCCGACGTGCTGGCCGGCTGGTTGGTGATTGCGCGGCCGGAGAACGTGGCGGCTCCACCAGCAGCCTTTTGGGCGGTCGCCGCGGCTTCGCTGCTGCTGTATGCGGCAGGTATGGTGCTCAATGATGTGTTTGATCAAGAACTCGACGCTGTGGAGCGGCCCGAGCGGCCGTTGCCCAGCGGCCTGATCGCTCCGGCGACGGCGGCGGTTGTGGGCTGGCTGGCGGCTGCAGGCGGGGTGGCCGCGGGCATCACCGCGGCGGTGCTCAGCGGGCATCCGGCAGTCGCCGGCGTTGCCGCGGCGCTTGCGGCGGCGGTCTACCTCTACGATCGCCATGCCAAGGCCACCGCTGCCGGCCCGCTGGTGATGGGAAGCTGCCGCAGCCTCAACTGGCTGCTGGGGATGACGGCAGCCGGCGGGCCACATGAAGCGGCGGAGTGGCTGCCGGTTGTTGGCATGGGCATCTATGTGCTGGGCATCACCCTCTTCGCCCGTTATGAAGCGACCCTCAGCAGCCGCCGCTGGCTGGGCATGTCCACCACGGTGATGGCGGTTGGCCTCGCCATTGCTGCCGGCTACACCGCCTGGCTGGTCGGGCAGGGGGGCTCCCTCTGGCTCGCTCGGGCGGGGCTCGACAACTGGCTGCTGCTCTGGGGCGTGCTCGCAGCGTCGGTCGTGTATCGGTGCGTGATGGGAATTATCTCCCCGCAGCCAGCCCTGGTGCAGCGAGCGGTGGGCAACGCGATCATGTCGATCATCACCCTCGACGCGGCGCTCGTGCTGGCTCCCTGCGGCGAGTCGTGGGCGATTGTCTGCTTCATGCTCCTGATACCGTTTCTGGCGGGGCGGCGGCTGATCCCGCCGACCTGATCGTCTGCCTCTTGAAGCCATCGGCGAGGGAAAGCCCATGCTCCCAGGTTGGAGCACCAACAGCATCGACGGCGATCCACTGCTGGCGGCAGGCCACCTCGCCGACCTCGGCTACCGCTCACTTGCGATCACGCCCGACCGTCACCTGCTCAACCCGTTCACCGCGGGGTTTGCTCGCGAGGTGGCTGCCTGGCAGCAGATGCTGGAGAAACGGTCGCTGGCCTGCGTTGTGGAAACGGGCGCTCGCCACCTCCTCGACCCGCTTCGCAAGCATGAGCCGACCCTGCTTTCAGCGAGCCCTGACGACCGCCGACGGCGGATCGATTTTCTCTGCCGGGCGATCGACCTCGCTGCAGACCTCCAAGCAGCCTGCGTCTCACTCTGGAGTGGCGTGGTCCGCGACGCGGCCTGCGAACGCGAACTCTGGGATCGACTCACCGAGAGCCTGCAGCCGGTGCTCGACCACGCCATCAACCGCGGCATGCCGCTGGGCTTTGAGCCGGAGCCTGGGATGTTGATCGATAGCCTCACCCGCTTCGACGAGCTGCGAGACCGCCTGGGCACCCCCGAGCAGCTCCGGCTGACGATCGACCTCGGCCATATGGAGTGCATGGGGGAGTGGCCCCTGGCCGACACGCTCCGCGAGCGGACGCCTCAGCTCGTCAACGTCCACCTCGACGACATGCGGCCCTGCATCCACGAGCATCTGCCGCTCGGCACAGGCCTGATCGACTTCCCCCCGCTCTTGAGCGCCCTGCAGGCCGGCGACTACCCCGGCGGCCTGCACGCCGAACTCCCCCGCCAATCCCACCGCTGGGTCGAGGAAGCCACCCACACCGCCGCGTTCCTGAAAAGAGCCACGTCGCCCGAGGAATGAGCGAGCGGAGACCGCCCGCGGGTGGTGGAATGGCCGCGGGCGGATGGTCCGGCTCGGCAGGCGGCAAAAGTCTCGTCGCAGGGCCAGGAGAGGCCCAAACGCTCCTCGAGCGTTCGCCGACCCGCCGAGCCTCCACTTCTTTGTCAGAGAAGGGAAGCGGGACGGGTCCTCGGGCCGCGAAGCGGCCTCGGCTTTGCCGAGGTGCCTC
>CALCGM010000402.1 GCA_937900985.1 uncultured Planctomycetaceae bacterium
AGCCCCTTGTCGGTGACCGTCACGCTCCGCGGCTGGCCGTTGAGCTCGAAAAACACCGTCCGCGTGCCGTCGGAGTGTGGCTCGCCCACCGAGAGCAGGCGGATCAGCAGCCGCTTGCCCCGCTCAATGTCGCAGGCCAGCTCCTCGCCCGGCTTGATCCCCTCAAGAAACGCCGGCGTGGGCAGGGCCGAGACATCGCCGTAGGTCGTCTGATGCTTGGCAAAGTCTTCAAAGACCCGCGGGTAGAGCAGCCAGGAGACCACCTCCTTCGGCTCAGCATCCCGGCCGAGCAGGCTGCTGCACGTGGCGGCGGCCGCCTCGAAGTCGGCCGGCGGCAGCGATTCGCCCGGGCGGCCGGTGAGCACGTCGCCGCTCTTCACCACCCGCTTGATCACCTCCGGCGGGAAGCCGCCCGGCGGCTGACCCATACGGCCCGAGAGCAGATCGATGATGCTTTCGGGAAAGGCGATCTCGCGGTCGTCGGTGAGCAGGTCGCTGGCCTTCAGGTCGTTGGTGACCAGCAGCAGGGCCAGGTCGCCCACCGCCTTGCTCGTGGGGGTGACCTTAACGATGTCGCCCACCAGCTCGTTGACCTCGGCATAGGTGCGGCAGACATCCTCCCAGTGGTCGCCGAGGCCGAGGGCCTTGGCCTGCTCGAGCAGGTTCGTGAACTGGCCGCCCGGCATCTCGTGGAGGTAGAGATCGGCGTCGGGGGCCTTCATCGAGCATTCGAAGGCGGTGTAGTGGTCGCGAACGCCCGACCAGTAGCGGGCCAGGTGCCGCAGCGGCTCAGGGTTGAGCCCGGTGTCGAGCTCGGTGTTGCGAGCGGCCTCGACAATCGCATTGAGGTTGGGCTGGCTGGTCAGCCCGGCAAACGGGGCCATCGCACAGTCGACCACATGGGCCCCGGCTTCGGCCGCCGCGAGGCAGCTGGCGAGGCTCGCGCCGCTGGTGTCGTGGGTGTGGAAGTGGATCGGGATGCCGACCTCTTCCTTCAGTGCCGCCACCAGCTTCCGGGCGGCAAACGGCTTGCAGAGGCCGGCCATGTCTTTGATGGCGAGCATGTGGGCCCCGTGCTGCTCAAGCTCCTTGGCGAGCTCCACGTAGTAGCTGAGTGAATACTTCGTGCGGGCCGGATCGAGCACGTCGCCGGTGTAGCAGATCGCCGCCTCGCAGATGCCGCCGGCCTCGATCACCGCATCCATCGCCACCCGCATGTTGGGCACCCAGTTGAGCGGGTCAAACACGCGAAACAGATCGATGCCCCCGGCCGCCGCCTCTTTGACGAAGGCCTGCACGACGTTGTCGGGATAGTTGGTGTAGCCGACGGCGTTGCTCGCCCGCAGCAGCATCTGAAAGAGGATGTTGGGAACCCGCGTCCGCAGCTCCGTGAGCCGCTCCCAGGGGCACTCCTTGAGAAACCGCATCGAGGTGTCGAACGTGGCCCCGCCCCACATCTCCAGCGAAAACAGCCCCGACGCCAGGTGCGCGTAGGCATCGGCCACCGCCACCATGTCGTAGCTCCGCATCCGCGTGGCCAGCAGCGACTGGTGGGCGTCGCGCATCGTCGTGTCGGTGAGGAAGAGCTTCTTCTGCGTGGTCAGCCACTGGCAGAAGGCCTTGGCGCCGAGCTCGAGGAAGCGGGTGCGGGCTCCGGCGGGCGGCGCCTCAATGTGGTCGTAGGAGGGAATCTGAGCCGGTTCACGCCGCACCGCCTCAGGCCGTCCTTTGACCAGCGGATTGCCGTTGACGATCACGTCGCCGAGATACTCCAGCAGCTTCGTGGCCCGATCGCGGCGAACCGGGAAGTCGAAGAGGGCAGGGGTTTCGTCGATGAAGGTGGTGGTGCAGTCGCCGGCGAGAAAGGCCGGGTGCGTCACCAGGTTGATCAGAAAGGGGATGTTGGTCTTCACGCCACGAACGCGAAACTCCTGCAGGCACCGCTCAATGTGCCCGGCGGCTTCGGTGAGCGAGAGCCCGCGGGCGGTGACCTTCACCAGCAGCGAGTCGTAGTAGGGGGTGACGACGGCGCCAGAGAAGGCGGTGCCCGCATCGAGGCGGATGCCCATGCCGCTGGCAGAGCGGTAGGCCGTCATCCGGCCGTAGTCGGGCAGGAAGCGATTTTCGGGATCTTCGGTGGTCACGCGGCACTGGATCGCCACGCCCATCGACTTGATCGAGGCCTGATCCGGCAGGCCGATCTCAGGGTCGGAGAGCTGGTAGCCCTCGGCCACCCGCACCTGCCGGCGAACGATGTCGACCCCAGTCACCTCTTCGGTGACCGTGTGTTCCACCTGAATCCGCGGATTGACCTCGATGAAGTAGAACCGCTTGGTTTCGTCGTCGACGAGAAACTCGACCGTGCCGGCGTTCTCGTAGCGGGCCTCGCGGCCGATCGCCAGCGCCGCCTCACAGATCTCCCGCCGCAGGCCGGAGTCGAGGCTCCAGGCCGGAGCCACCTCCACCACCTTCTGATGCCGCCGCTGCACGGAGCAGTCGCGCTCAAAGAGGTGCACGAGGTTGCCGTGGCCGTCGCCGATGAGCTGCACCTCGATGTGCTTGGCCCGCCGGATGAACTTCTCCACAAACACGGCATCGCTGCCGAAGGCCGTTTTCGCCTCCCGCTGGGCCGAGGCGAGGGCGTCGGCGAGGGCGGCTTCGTTTTCCACCACCCGCATGCCGCGGCCACCACCGCCATGGGCTGCCTTGAGGATCACCGGGAAGCCGAGGTCGCGGGCGATGGCCGTGGCCTCATCGGCTGAGGTGACCGCGTCTTGGCTGCCGGCCAGGATCGGCACGCCGGCCTTTCCGGCGAGCTGCCGGGCGGCGGTTTTGTCGCCAAGCTGCTCGAGCAGCTCTGGCCGGGGGCCGACAAAGGTGATCCCCGCAGCGTGGCAGGCCCGAGCAAACGCGGGGTTTTCCGAGAGAAAGCCGTAGCCGGGATGGATTCCGTCGACTCCGTGCTCAACAGCGA
>CALCGM010000403.1 GCA_937900985.1 uncultured Planctomycetaceae bacterium
AGCAGGTATCCAGGCAGGCTGCCAACACGAGGGCAAGGCGGCGTCGCATCAGTGGTCTCCAGGGGGCAGCTTGGCCTGCGGACGAGAGCGGCAGATTCGTGGTAGCGGTGGCACGACGTTGCCACCCCGCACACGGGCCAGCTCTGCCAGCCGATGTGGCAATCAGCCCGTGATCAGCCGCCGGTTGAAGCGGCCTTCGTTGATCGTGGGCCGCTCCGGGCGGCCTTTGTGGTCGTAGGTGAGCGTCATGTTGTCGAGCCCGAGCAGCCACAGGATCGACGCATGGATGTCGCGAACATGCATCCGGTCTTCCACCGCATGCAGGCCGAGCTCATCGGTGGCGCCGATCACCTGCCCGCCCTTCACCCCGCCGCCCGCCATCCAGATGGAAAAGCCGGTCGGGTTGTGGTCGCGGCCGTCGCCCTTTTCGCTCATCGGCGTGCGGCCAAACTCTCCGCCCCAGACGACGAGCGTTTCGTCGAGCAGGCCTCGCTGCTTGAGGTCGGCGAGCAGGCCCGCGACCGGTTTGTCCATCGAGCGGCAGAGCCGGGCATGGTTTTTTTCGATGCCCGAGTGCGAATCCCACTTGCTGCCGGTGCCGCTGAAGAGCTGGATGAACCGCACGCCTCGCTCGACCAGCCGCCTCGCCAGCAGGCAGTTGCGGCCGAAGGTCTCGGTCTCTTTCTCATCGAGGCCGTAGAGCCGACGGGTGGCTTCTGATTCCTGGGCGAGGTCGACCGCCTCGGGGGCTGCCTGCTGCATGCGGAAGGCGAGCTCGTAGCTGCGGATGCGGGCTTCCAGCTCGCTCTGCTGGGGCCGGGCTGCGGCGTGGGCCTGGTTGAAGTTGGCCAGCAAGGCCAGCGACTCCCGCTGGCGCTCCGCGTCAAACCCCTTGGGTGGCTGGAGGTGGCGAATCGGCTCGTCCGCAGCCCCGTCGATTCGCACGCCCTGATGGGCTGCCGGCATAAAGCCGCTGCCCCAGTTGCGAGGCCCGTTGACCGGCCGCCCGCTGCTGTCGCACATCACCACAAACGCAGGAAGGTCTTCGTTGGCGGTGCCCAGGCCGTAGTGCACCCACGCGCCGAGCGAGGGCCGCCCGGCGGTGTTGAGGCAGGTGTTCATCTGGCACACGCCGCCGGCATGGTTGATGCCGTCGGTGGTGCACGATCGGATCACGGCGATGTCGTCGAGCTGCGTGGCGATGTGCGGGATCCAGTCCGACGCCCAGAGGCCGCTCTGCCCGTGCTGCTTCCAGCTGCGGGGTGAGGCCAAAAGCGGTGATCCCTTCTCGCCCATCGCCGTAATCGGCTCACGGAAGCTCTCCGGCAGTGGCTTGCCGGAGAGCTCGTTGAGCAGCGGCTTGGGATCGAGCAGGTCGAGGTGGCTCGGGCCCCCCTCCATGAACAGCCAGATCACGCTGCGGGCCTTCGGTGGGTGATGGGGCACCGCGAGGCCCGCCTGCAGGTCGCGGGAGACGAGCCACGAAAGGGCCAGGCTCCCCAGTCCACTGCCGCCCATCTGCAGCAGGCTGCGACGAGAGATCGCCGAAGCAGGCATGCCCAGGTCGCTTCCCAGAGTTCGGCTGGCGTGGTGTCGCATGGGGTGTCCTCAGACGTAAGGTGCGGTGGGCTCGCGGGCTGTGGGCGCTCAGTCGACGTAGAGAAACTCACCGGAGTTGAAGAGCACATGGCAGAAGTCGGCCATTCGCTCGCTGTCGAGCTGCGGATCGCCGGCTGCGTCGGCTGTCACGACAAAGTCGAGGCTGCGGGCGAGCTCACTTTCGGTTGGCTCACGGCCCCAGGCCAGCCGGACCGCCTGCCGGACGGCAGCCTCTGGCGTCGCTCCGTCCGACTGCACCCGCTGGGCAAGCTCGCGGGCCCGGCTGAGCACCTCGTCGCCGTTGAGCATCGCCAGGGCCTGTGTTGGCGTGGTCGTCGTGTTGCGAACCGACACCCGCTCCAGGCCGTTGGCCATGTCGAACTGATGCAGGAGGGTGTCGTTGCGGTTGCGGTAGCTCTTCACGTAGAGCCCCCGCCGCGGCTCTTTGGCGTCGACGCTCGGCCCGCCGATTGTTTCATCAAGCTGGCCGCAGGCGGCGAGCATCGCGTCGCGGATCTCCTCGGCCCGGAGGCGGTGCACACGAGACCGCCAGAGGAGCTCGTCCGCCGGATCCTTTTGCTGGGCGAGCTCTGCGTTGGCATGGCTGGCTGACTGTCGCCAGGTGGCCGACATCACCAGCTGCTTGTGCAGCCGCTTGAGGCTGAAGCCGTCGTCGATGAAGCGGGCCGTGAGCCATTCCAGCAGTGCTGGATGACTCGGCGGCTGGCCCAGCCGGCCGAAGTCGTTGGGCGTGGGCACGAGGCCCTGGCCAAATCGCCACTGCCAGACGCGGTTGACAATCACCCGCAGCGGCAACGGATTCGCGGCATCTCCCAGCCAGGCCGCCAGGGCCTGCCGCCGCCCCGGTCCGTCGGCGACCGCCGCAGCGAGGGCGATGCTCGGTTCGCTGGGATGGCCTCGCCGGAGCACCTCTGGCGCTGCCGGGGCGATCGCTTCGGGGGCACCGGGAATCCGCGTCGGCGTCGGCGTGCCCTCAAAGGCCGACACGGTCATCGCTGCAGGCAGCGGTTTCGGCTTGAGCGTGTCAAAGGCGGCCAGCTGCTTCTCCAACTCCTCAAGGGTCTGCTTGTCTTCCTTGGAGATGCCCGCCAGCGGGCCGCCGGCCTCTTCCTCAAACTGCCGGGCCACCAGATAGGCCATCTGGTGCTCCCAGCTGGTCCGCTCCGCCGCCGGCTTGTAGTAGCAGGCCTGGATGTCGAGGGGAAACTTCTCCACCGTCGATTGCCACTTGCGGATGTGGTAGGGCGTCACCAGGTCGCGAATCTGCCCGCGGATCTCGGCGGTGGCGTCTTCCCAGGCAGCCAGCTGCTGGGCGTGGGCCAGCCGCTCGGCTCGCGTGGCCGCGGCCTGATCGTCCCGCCAGATCACGGGCTCCAGAAAAGCCCGCAGCGCGTGATAGTCGCGACGCGGCACCGGATCAAACTTGTGGTCGTGGCAGCGAGCGCAGGCCATGCTCATGCCGAGAAACACGTCCCCGACAACATCGGTCATTTCATTGACGATGTCGTTCCAGTGGCCGGCGGCATCCCGCTGGTTGTATTCGTAGATCCCCAGCCGCAGGAACCCGGCCGCCACGATCGCTGATGGGTCGTCGCCCGCGAGCTCATCGCCCGCGAGCTGCTCGGCAACAAACCGGGGATAGGGAATGTCGTTGTTGAAGCTGCTCACCACGTAATCGCGATACCGCCAGATGTGCGGCCGATAGGCATCCTGATTCCAGCCATCCGACTCGGCATACCGCACGAGGTCGAGCCAGAAGCGGGCCTGGTGTTCGCCGTAGCGAGGATCCTCGAGAAAGCGGTCGACGAGCCGCTCCCAGGCGGCCTCGAACGCGTCGGCCGTGGCCACATCGGCAAGGAAGGCGTCGATCTCTGCGGGCGTCGGCGGCAGGCCGAGCATGTCGAAGGAGAGCCGACGGATCAGCGTCTCGGGCGTCGCCTCCGCCGCGGGCTCAATGCCCGCCTCGCGAAGCCTGGCCAGCACAAACCGATCGATTTCGCCAGCGGACCAGCGGTCGTCGGTCAGCTGCGGCGGAGCAACCGGCTCAAGCGGCCGAAAGGCCCACCAGCTGCGATCCTCGTCGCTGACTGTCAGGCCGGGAGCACGCAGGGGGGCGGCTGCCTCCGGCCAGACCGCACCGCTTTCCACCCAGGCCGTCAGGGCAGCCACCTCATCAGCGGCCAGCGGAGCGTCTGGTGGCATCTCAAGGCCATCCCGACGAACCGCCGCAATCAGCAGGCTGGCTTCAGGATCGCCCGCCTCCACCACCGGCCCGCTGTCGCCCCCGGCTGCCAGGCCCGCCTGCGTGTCGAGCCGCAGGCCTCCCTCCTGCTTTTCACCGCCGTGGCAGCTGACGCACCGCGTTGAAAGGACAGGCCGCACATGTTCTTCGAAAGCCCGCAGGGCGTCGGTGTCTGGCGCGGTGGCATCGGCAGCCCTCAGGCAGGCCATGCTGGCAGCCATTCCGCATGCGGCCAGGCATGCCACCACGGCACGTGTGCGTCTGGATTGCTGCATACGTCACCCTCTGGAATCCGCCATGCCGTTGATGCCGCCGCAAGGCTTCGCAACACCCCCCTGATGTTTCCATGATACCGCGCACACCAGCGGCGATGGAGCCGCCGCCGACGCATGGGGTTGGGTGGTAACGGTCGTGGGGACTCTAGGCCTCTGATCCGGAAAAACAGCCTCGTCTCGGGGCGAGGTCGCTGGCCAGAGCCGCAGGCCCCGTCCGATGGAGAAAGATGTCGGGGTGGGGGAAACCGAAACGATCAGGGAGGGGAT
>CALCGM010000404.1 GCA_937900985.1 uncultured Planctomycetaceae bacterium
CTGCGCTCGACTGCAAGGCCGGCTCATTCGGCCCGGGCTCACCCCTCGCTTTCGTTGTTAAGGGGCGGCCTGTCCGACGCTCCGCGTCGGTCTGCGGCCGGGGAGCCGCAAGCGGGACGGGTCCACGGGTGCCGCAGGCACCTCGGCTATGCCGAGGCCGCTTCGCGGCCCGCGGACCCGTCCCGTTCAATCCGGTCCGACCCGTTCAATCCGCTTCGTGGCCCGCGGACCCGGCTCGTTCAATCGCAGGCGTGAAGCGAGAGCGGCGGTCAGTGGCTGGGGGGCAGCGGCTTTGGTGCCTGGTGAGGGGCTGGGGGCAGCGGTACAACGAGAGTATGGGCTGTGGTGAGGCGACAGGTGGTTGATGGCGGAGAAGCAGCTGTGGGGATGACGCAGGGAAACAGGCCGGGGCTCTTCAGTGTGGAGCTGCGGTCGGCGCAGTGGGAGCTGCTGGTGGCCTGGTACCGCAGCGTGCTGGGCCTGCGGGTGCTCGTGCGGGTCGTCGAGGATCGCTACGCACTCTTTGAGGCAGGCGACACGCGGCTGGCGATTCTCTCGCGGGAGGCCCCCGGCGAGGCCAGCGGCCGCTGGAGCCTCGGCTTTGAGGTGCACGATCTCAGCCCGCAGCTCGACCGGCTTCTCGACCATGGCTCCCCGGTCGATGGCCCCAAGCAGCATCCCGAAGGCTTCCGTGAGCTCATCACGTTCGACCCCGACGGCAACAAGATCCGCCTCTTCTCCTGGCCGAGCGGCCACTGACCGGCTCCGGCTGGCAAGCCAGGCAGTTTGGGGCGGGGCTGTGGCGCGGTTGTGCCGGTCCTCGTGAATGTGCCGGTCATGCCCGATAGACCAGACAGGCGGTGCCGGCCGCTGCCGAGGTCTTTCGGGGGAATCCATCATGTATCGATGTCGTGCAGCCGTGGTCTGGCTGGGAGTGGCCTTCTGCGGCGGGGTGAGCCTGGCAGACGACACGAGTGTGCTGCTGCCGCCCGCGGTCGACACCAGCGAGCTGGCGACGGCGAGCGTGGCCACCGAGATCCTGGCGACTGACGGAGTGCTGCCCGGAGCCGCCTGCTGCCCGCCGTCGCTGTGCTGCCCCAACTGGGACAGCTATTTCCTCTTTGACGTGCTGCTGCTGCAGCGAGACAACGCCACCAACGGCCAGCCCCTGTTGCTGGCCAACTCGTCGGGCCCCCTGGCCGGTCAGACCCTGCTGGCATCGACGAGCCCACAGTTTTCCACGTCGCCTGGCATTCGCACCTTCTTCGGCCGCCATGGCCCCGACAACATCGGCTGGGAGATCGGCTACATCGGCCTCTACGGCATGTTTGGAGACGCCGAAGCAGGGGGAGCGGACCTGCTGACGGTGACGCCGCCCCTGGGCAGTTCGGTGACCGGCTGGTCGCGGGCCGACTATGCCCGGGCGACCTATGCCTCCAACCTCGACATGGTTCAGGCCAACCTCTTCCGTTACGACTGCTGCCGCGAACAAGACCGCTGCTCGCGCTATCCCTGGAAGCGGACACCGAGCTGCCACTGCATCGACTGGATCGCGGGCGTGGTCTGGGCGGGGCTCGAGGAAAACGCGGCGCTGAATGTGATCTGCTGCGAAGGGGAGCAGCCGACGGCCTACCGCAACGGCACCAGCTCGCAGATGTTTGGCGGGCAGATCGGGGTGCGAGGCCGACGGGAGTGGCGAGACTGGGCCTTTGAAGGCTGGGTGAAGACAGCGCTCACCGGCAATCAGCTCTCCAGCTGGGCCGACCCGATCACGTCATCGCTCGCTCCTGGCGTGGAGTTTCGACCGGCCCGGGCCAACTCCACCACGACCGCGGGATTCATCGGCGACATCAACATGACGGCGATCTACAAGCTGACCGACACCTGGGGCCTGCGGATGGGCTACAACCTGATCTGGCTCTCCGGCGTGGCCCTGGCGGGCAACCAGTATGACTTCAGCGACACCCCCAGCAGCGGCCAAACGCTCTACGGCGAAGGCAGCGTGTTTTTTCAGGGCGGGAGCCTGGGCCTTGAGGCCCGCTGGTAGCGTTGGTCAGGGCGCTGCAGACAGCAGCTCCACGTCAAACACGAGCGTGTCGCCAGGCTGGATCACACTGCCTGGTGGGTTGTCGCCGTAGGCGAGGTCGGCCGGGATGATCAGCTGCCGTCGGCCGCCGACCCGCATGCCGGCGACACCTTCGTCCCAGCCGGCGATCACCTGCCCGGTGCCGAGGGTGAAGGTGAAGGGCGTGCCGCGGCTGCGGGAGCTGTCAAACACCTCGCCGTTTTGTCGGCTGCCCACGTAGTGCACCGTCACGCTCTGGCCGGCTGTAGCCACCGCACCGGTGCCGACCTCGAGATCGCGAAACTGCAGGCCCGACGCCGTGGTGATCAGCGGAATCAGGTCAGGGCCGTAGCTGACCGAAGGCTCACTCCCGTGGGTCTGCGAGGCGAGCGAGAGCGGCGGCCGGAGCACCGAGAGGGTGTTGGAGAGGCTGCCGGTAGCATCGTAGACCCGCGTGCCACCGGTTCCGGCCTCGCCCTGAAGGCTGTAGAGCTGGTCGATGCGTCCATCACCGTTGAGATCGACGCCAGTGCTGGCGGTTGGCGACTGCGCGCTGCCGAGGTCGGCAAAGGCGGCGTAGCGGTGCAGCGGTGTCTGCGAGGCGAGGTCGGTGCGGCCGGAGTAGATCGCCGTGACCGATCCATCACCGTAGCCACCGGCGAGGATCAGGTCGTCGATCGAGTCGGCGTCGTAACGGCCCGCCGAGACCGTGGTGCCGCCGTAGGAGCCTGTCGGCTCACCGCTGATCTCACGAACCACCCTGGGGCCTGCGGAAAGGTCGTAGACCCGCGCCGGCTGAATCGCACCCGGGCCGCTGGCGACGGCGACCTCATGCCGCTGATCGGCGGTGGTGGCGTCGACGGTCTGGCCGTTCGCAAACGTGCCGACATCCGCCGCGGCGACGGAGACGCCGTTGAGATGGGTCGGGCCGTAGGGATCAAAGCTCGCAAAGGGCGTGGCCTCCCAGCCCGGCGTGCCGGCGAGTCCTCGGAAGACCTGCACCAGCCCGCTGCCTCTCGACTGTCCGGTGATCAGCTCGTCGATGCCGTCGCCATCGATGTCATCGGTGGCGATGCTGATGCCCCCGAAGAAGCCCGTGCCGTAGGGCGTTCTGCGTTCCTGCGGCAGCTCGGTGCCGTCGAGCTCAAACACACGAACCTCACCGACGCGGCCGAGGCCGGGGGCGGTGACGACCTCCGGCGTGCCGTCGCCGTCGACATCGCTCAGCGCGGTCCGCACGCCACCGCGGAAGCTGGGCTCATAGGCCTCAAACTGGCTGATGATGCCGCCGGTGACAGGGTCGACAATCGTGACGGTGGGCGTGCTTTCACAGTCGACATCGGTGCCGACGGCAAGCAGCGGCCGGTAGTCGGTGTCGGTGGCCGCATTGTTGGTCGGATCGGTGTCGATGCCGCCGGGGGCCACGGTGACCGTCACGCTGTTGGTCATCAGGCTGACCGCATCAGGATTGACCGCACCGGTGAGGGTGTAGGTCACCGAGCCACCAGGCAGGAGCGTCACAAAGGTGTCGATGCCGGCGGTGCCCACACTCGAGCCACTCGTCGGGCCGGTCGAGCCGGGCGAGAAAGTGGCCGTCCAGGTGGCAAACGGGATCTCCGGCGGCAGCGTGTCGACAACATGGGCTCCGACAGCCGTGCCCGGACCATCGTTGGTCACGATCACGGTGTAGGTCGTCGTGGCAGCGGCCTGGTAGGTCTCGCGGCCGTCAGTCTTGGTGACGGCCAGGTCGACCCGTGGCTCCACCTCATCGACGTCGGTGGCCGTGTTGTTGGCAGGCGTGGGATCGACAAAGCCCGGCGGGGCGGTGACGGTGGCGGTGTTGACCAGGTCGCCCGTTGAGGAGGGATCGACGATGCCGGTCACCTGGTAGGTGATCGTGCCCCCCACGGCGAGGTCGACACGTTCATCGAAGAGGTTGCCGCTGCCGCTGGCTGCGCCGCTTGAGCCGGCGCCAGTGGTGCTGGCCGTCCAGCTGACGCCGCTGATCACGGCGGGGATCGTGTCGCGAACGACCGCGGCATACGCGAAGCTCGGGCCGGCATTGGTGACCACAATCGTGTAGGTCAGCGACTGCCCAGGGCTGTACTTCGTCTGGCCGTCGTCTTTGGTGATCGAGAGATCGACCCTCGGGGCGGCGGTGTCGATATCGGTGTCGATGTTGTTGCCCGGGGTGAGGTCGGTGATGCCCGGCGGCGGGGTGACCACAGCCGTGTTCACAAGGTCGCCGGTTAGGGTGGAGGCGGCAGCCAGCGTCATCTGGAAGCTGTCGGTGCCGCCCCCGGCCGCCAGCGTGCCCGGCAGGAAGGTCACGATGCCGCTCGACGGATCGTAGCTGGCTCCGTTGGTTGCCGAGAGGAAGCTCGTTCCCGAGGGAAGCTGATCTGTCACCACGGCGCCGGAGACATCACCCACGCCGTTGTTGGTGACCACGATCGTGTAGGTCACCGTCTGGCCGGGCACATAGGTTGTCTGGCCGTCGTCTTTGGTGATCGAGAGATCGACCTCCAGCTCACCAAAGTCGTAGTCGTTGGCAACCGCAGCGCCGGCGGGGATCACGATCGTGTTGATCGCGTCGGTGCCGATGCCGTTGCCGCCACCCGGGATCACACCGCCAAAGTCTGGGGCAGGCTGCGTGGTGCCCACCGCATCCTGGCCGTCGTCGTAGCCGGCTGGCTGCGTCGGCTGGCTGATCGTGTAGGTGCCGGGATCGAGGTTGTCGAAGAGATAGCTGCCGTCAGCTGCCGTGACCACGTTCACCGGCCCGACGCTGCCGCCGGCGAGCCGGGTGCCGGTCAGCCGCATGGTCACGCCGGCGAGCGGCTGCTCACCGGCATCAAACACGCCGTTGTTGTTGCTGTCGACGTAGACATGGCCGGCGAGGGCGTTGACGTCGATCACCACGTGAGCCGACGCATCCGTGTCGTAGGCTCGCGTCGTCGTCGGGAAGTCGACCGAACGTCGCTCGGTGAAGAGGCTGTCGTAGCTGACATCGGCAGTGT
>CALCGM010000405.1 GCA_937900985.1 uncultured Planctomycetaceae bacterium
GCGGGGGCTCGTGATCTTGAGAACCTCGTCGCGAATCGTGAAGTCGAGGTTGAGCGGGTCGAGGGTCAGCCGCAGGGCACTCTTGAGCGAGATCGGCTGATCGATCGAGAGGGTCACAGGCGTGTCGGTGCTGACTGCTTCCTGCTCGAGGCCCGCCGTGTCGATGTGGATGGGCACGCCAGCCTGCTTGCCCAGCTCCTCAACCACTTCCGCAAGGGGCTTGCTGTCGTAGCTCGCTTCCACTTTGGTGGAGAGCTTTCGCTGGATCTCCTGCTCGTCGGCGGTCAGCCGGCCTCGGCCTTCGGCGGCCAGGCGGGTGCGATTCTTCGTCAGCTCTTCCCAGTCTTTGGTGTCGGGGAAGCTGATCGGGCCCACGAAGCCAGCCGCCGACATCTCGACATCTTCAGTGACGTCGAGGAAGCCGCTTGCCTGGGCGTCGGCGATCGACTGCTGTGCCGCAAGCCTGCGGATGATCCGGCTCTGGGCGAGCAGCTGCCGGGAGATCGGGTTGTCGGGGGCGAGTTCGCTGGCCTTTTTGGCGATGGCCTCAGCCTCTTCGAAGCGGCGTTCGTCCACCAGGTCGTTGTACTGATCGACGAGAGCAGCCAGGCGGACCTCGTTTTCGGTCTTCATCGCCTGTTCACGCTCGATTTCGGCCTCGATCGCGGCATTGCGACGCTCAAGGGCGAGTTCGCCGCGGCGCTTGCCGGTCATCTCTTCGAGCTCGCGGCGGGTTCGATCGATCCGCCGCAGAATCTGCAGGCGGGCCTCTTCTGGAATCGGCTCCGCCTCGACGATCGTCGTCAGCTGGTCGAGTCGGTCGAAGGCTTCACCGGGCGAGGTGCGGGCCAGTCGCTTCGACTCCAGCTGGCCAGCGGCCACCTGGGCGGAGAGCTTGGCCACCAGCAGATCCGCGGGAGGCTGCGTGGTGGGCGACTCGCGTCGCGGGCCGAGCATGATCGGTGCGTCGGCGTCTGGCTTCGCTTCGGCTTCGACAGCCCGCGCGGCCTCTGCCGATCTGGCGAGCGCCTCATCAATCACTTTCCGAGCGTCGGCAGCGGAGGCTTCGTCGTCGCCTGCGGGAGCGGGCAGTGGCTCGGGGGCCGTGGCACCGGGGCGGGCGGGCGAGGGCTGCTCGGCGGTGTCGGCGGCAACGCTGCTGGTGGCCGTCAGGCAGGCCATGGCCACAGCGAGGGTCGACAAGCCGCGGAGGGACATGCCGCCGGGAAGTGGCTGCCGCCACGTCCGCCACCACGCGTGACGTGAAACGTGGGGATGGATGAGATTCTCGCTTCCCGACATGGCTTTGATTCCCTGAGGGATGGATGTCGCTGCGGTCCCGCTGCGGACCGTTTCTGTCCGGGGGCCGTGGCAAGTCCACGGACGCATACCGTCGGGGAAAACCAGACGGCCCGGATTTGGCGGGGAAGTACCGAATCTCAGCCGCAGGGGTCAAGGCCATGTCATCGACAGAAACGTTTTGGCAAAAAAACGCCGCGAAAAGCGGGCTTTCCCGTCGAGGCCGCGGAACGGGCAGTTCCCCTGTCGCAAAGAAACCGAGTGGCAAAACGCCCGTTTGGCCTGCCGGAGCAGGGGCCGAAACGGTCAGCCGCCCGGTGTGGGCGGGGTCGCCGCGCTGGTCGCATCGCTGAAATCGGTGGAAAACGTCGTGATGGCACGGTCCACCGTGTCGAGCAGCTGGTCGATGCGAAAGGGCTTGTAGAGCACGAGGTCGATGCCTGCCTGCCTCGCCTTCACGATCGAATGTCCGGGGTCGTATCCGAAGCCTGTCATCAGCACCAGCGGCACGGGGGTGATGATCTCGCGAAGCTTCAGCAGCAGTTCGTAGCCAGACAGGTCGGGCAGCCGAATGTCGGCAATGATGACGTCGTAGGGTTCACCGCAGCCTGCCCGCACCATCGACACCGCTTCCGTGGCGTCTCGGGCGGCCTCAACGGTGCAGCCGTAGCGTTCGAGCAGCGAGTGGGCCGCCGAGCGAACCTGATCGTCGGCGTCGACGACAAGCACCCGGCGGCCGGCCAGGCCCGGCCTGCGGTCCTGCTGCCGCAGCTGGGCATGAGCGAGTGTGGGGGTCATGGTCTCCCCCACCTTCTGAATCACCTGCTTGATGTCGCGGGCATTGCGAAGAATCCGCTGCAAGCGGGCCACCACGTCGGCGTCGTGCCCGATGTATTTCTCCATCACGCCCACGGCCTCATGCAGGATCGCATCGACCGGGAGGGCGACCGCTCCGTGAATCGCCTCGACGCTCTCGGCGGCGGTCGTGGCTTTTTCGGCCACCAGCAGCTCCAGGGTGTTGAGCGAGGCGGCGACGTCTCTGGAAAAGATTTCCAGAAACTGCAGGTCGGTGGCGTCAAACGCCCCCGGTTTGGGACTTTCGACATTAAAGGTGCCGATCACGCGT
>CALCGM010000406.1 GCA_937900985.1 uncultured Planctomycetaceae bacterium
TGCAGGCCTGTGTTGGCACAGGCAAGGACGACACCAAGCAGCTGACCAATGCCGACTTTGACGGCAAGTGGGTGGTCTACTTCTTCTATCCGAAGGATTTCACGTTTGTCTGCCCCACCGAGATCGCCGAGTTCAACAAGCAGCTCCCGGCGTTCAAGGAGCGGGACACGGACGTGGTCGGTGGCTCCACCGACAACGAGTATTCCCACATGGCCTGGCGGCAGAACCATCCCGATCTCAAGGATCTTCAGTATCCGCTGATCGCCGCCCAGCTGCTGGCCCCAGAGCTTGGCATCCTCGAGAAGACCGAAGGCTACTGCCTGCGGGCCACCTTCATTGTCGACCCGAATGGCGTCATCCAGTGGGTTGATGTCAATCAGGGCCGCGTCGGCCGCAACGTCGCCGAGGTGCTACGGGTGCTCGATGCCCTGCAGAGCGATGAGCTCTGCCCCTGCAACTGGAAGAAGGGCGACGCTCACCTCACCGTGTGAACCGCGTGAGGTGTTTTCAGCCGTGCAGACGCCATCCGCTGCTGCCACGCGAGGGTCGCTGACGCGGCCGTGAGCAGGTGCGGCCGTGAGCAGCTGATCCTCAGCTCGGCTTGGCAACCGACGGTGGGGCCGGCCGGTCGGCTGCTGGCACAGCTGCGGCGGCGTGGCTGTCGGCTTTCCTCGGGTCAGCCGATGTCCCTGGCACGAGCTGGGGGCTCCCGGTCGACGCCTCGATCAGGGTCGCCAGTTCGTTTCCGTCGATCACCTCGCTCTCGATCAGCCGTGCGGTGATCGCCTCGAGGGCTCCGCGGCGGGTTTCGAGCGTGCGGCGAACCCGGTCAATCGCGGCATCCATGATGCGGCGGACTTCCTCGTCGATTTCGCGGGCGGTCTGTTCGCTGTGGCCCCGCGATCGGCCGAGTTCGGGCATCGAGCCTGTCAGGAAGGGCGACGAGTTGCTCTCGCGGTAGGTGACGCGGCCCAGCCGGCTCATGCCGTAGTCCATCACCATCCCGCGAGCGATTTCGCTGGCCCGCTCGAGATCGTTCTGGGCTCCGGTGGACACGTCGGCGTAGACCATCTCTTCGGCGAGCGTGCCGGCCAGCAGCACCTCGATTCGGCTCTCCAGTTCACTCTGGGTGCGGAGATAGCGGTCGTCTTCTGGTCGCTGCATCGTGTAGCCCAGGGCAGCGAGCCCGCGGGGGATGATCGACACCTTGTGCACCGGGTCGGTGTTGGGCAGCGAGTAGGCCACGAGGGCATGGGCGGCCTCGTGATAGGCCACCCGCTTCTTTTCGTCTTCGTGGATCACCCGCCGCTTTTTTTCAAGGCCCGCGGTGACCCGCTCCACGGCCTCGTTGAACTCCTCCATGCCCACGGCCTTCTTGTCGTTGCGGGCGGCGAGCAAGGCCGCTTCATTGACCAGATTGGCCAGGTCGGCTCCGACAAAGCCAGAGGTGATGCGGGCGATCTGCTCGAGGTCGACCGTCGGGTCGAGCTTCACGTCGGTGACATGAACCTTGAGGATCGCCTCACGGCCGCGAACGTCGGGCCGATCGACGAGCACATGCCGGTCGAAGCGGCCCGGACGCATCAGCGCCGGGTCGAGCGTTTCCGGACGGTTGCTCGCCGCGAGCACGATCACCCCGGAGTTGCTGCCGAAGCCGTCCATCTCCACGAGCAGGGCATTGAGCGTCTGCTCGCGTTCGTCGTGACCGCCCACAACACCCGACCCACGGGTTTTCCCCAGCGCGTCGAGCTCGTCGATGAAAATGATGCAGGGGCTCTTGGCCTCCGCCTGCTGAAACATGTCGCGAACGCGGGC
>CALCGM010000407.1 GCA_937900985.1 uncultured Planctomycetaceae bacterium
GCCGCAACGACCGCGGCCTGCCCGCCGGAGGCTCGCACGGCGTCGGCCAGCCGCTCTGACTGCCGCCGCGAGTCGTCGCGACTGGCCACGTGGAAGATGAGAAAGTGAGGCAGGTCGCTGGCGGACTTCACCTGCACGACAGGCGAGGCGTCGTTCCATCCCTCTTCCGCGTCACCAAACGCCGCGCGAAACATGGGCCCGGCCCGCAGGCCGCCGAGCTCGTTGACCTGCCAGGTGATGTCGTAGCCAGCCCCATCCAGCAGGATCACGCTCGAGACATCGGATGGCTTGAGCCCCTCCGCGGCCAGACGGCGGGTGTCGACACCGGCGAGTGCCGCCAGATGCGCCCCCGCACTGTTGCCCATCAGCGAGATCCGCTCAGGGTCTCCGCCGTAGGCCGCAATCTCTTCCTTCACCCAGGCCAGTGCCCGGATCACGTCCTCGATGTGCACCGGATGCTGCACGGCCGGAGAGAGCCGGTAGTTGATACTCACCAGCAGCCAGCCCCGCTCCACAAAGAAGCGGCCCTTCTCAGCCGCCTGCCCCTTGTCGCCCTGCCGCCAGCCGCCGCCGTGGATGAACACCATCACCGGCAGCCCACGGGCGTCGGCCGGCGCGTAGATATCGAGGCTTCGCAGGGAATCGTCCGCTTCGTCGTAGGCGACATCCCGCGTGACCTTCAGCTCGCCATCTGCCGGCGGTCGAGCCGCGACACGCAGTCGGGCAAGCGTCGCCCGCTGCTCATCCGTGAGAAGGTCGGCGAGCGCCTCGCGAAAGGCCTCCGACCGCAAACGCCCCCGGTGCTCCACCACCAGCCGTCGCACCGCCGCCTGCTGCGACCCGCTGAGATCAAGGGCCTCGAGCCGCTCCCGAAAAACCTGCTGCAGCCGCCCGCCTGAGCTGTCAGCGGGCGACTGCCCCTCCGCGTCCACCGCCCCCAACACCACTGCCGCACAGAGCAGCAGAAGATGAAAAACCGTTTCATGACCGCGTCGCATACCACTCCTCCATACCCACTGCCCACCGGAAAGTCGTGCGAATCCGATGACCGCACGGGCCCCATCGGCGGCTTGGCCAGCCATCGAAACGGTGCGGTCGCGAAGGGTACTCTACACGCAGCCCTCTCAAGCCTGGCAACCTCCGCGGCATGCGGGAGACGCGTGAGTGATCAAATACATCGGATCAAAACGGACGCTGATCCCGGCGATCCTCGAGGTGATCCAGCGGGCTGGCGACTTTGGCAGCGTGCTCGACCTGTTTTCAGGAACATCACGGGTCGGCCACGCCCTCAAGCGGGCGGGCTACCGCGTGCTGGCCAACGACCACAACGCCTACGCCCACACCCTGGCCACCTGCTACGTGCAGGCCGACGCGGAGGAGGTGCTCGCTGATGCGGCGAAACTCGTCGCCGAGTTCAACACGCTGCCGGGCGACGCGGGCTACTTCACCGAGACCTTCTGCCTACAGTCGAGATTCTTCCAGCCGAAAAACGGTGCACGCATCGACGCGATCCGCGAGGCGATTGCCGCCAAGAATCTCGAGCCCGAGCTCGAGGCGGTGATGCTCGTCTCGCTGATGGAGGCCGCCGACCGCGTCGACTCCACAACCGGCCTGCAGATGGCCTACCTCAAGTCGTGGGCCCCGCGAGCCTCGGGTGATCTCCAGCTGC
>CALCGM010000408.1 GCA_937900985.1 uncultured Planctomycetaceae bacterium
CCATCTCCTGGGCCTGCATCGCCATCGTGCGGATTTCCGGCGGCAGGTCGATCTGTTGGCCGCGAGCGAGCTGGCCGACCCGTTTG
The DNA here is from genome assembly GCA_937900985.1 of uncultured Planctomycetaceae bacterium. Lineage (GTDB taxonomy): Bacteria > Planctomycetota > Planctomycetia > Pirellulales > UBA1268 > M30B53. The sequence continues at coordinate 87 of CALCGM010000408.1, forward strand.
GCGATGTTTTTCGCGAGGTCGCCCATCCGTTCGAGGTCGTTGTTGATCTTCAGGGCCGACACCACAAACCGCAGGTCCGCTGCCACGGGCTGGTAGAGGGCAAGGATCTTCAAGCACTCCTCTTCAACCTCGACCTCCATCCGGTCGATTTCGGCGTCGGAGGCAATCACCCGCTGGGCCAGCGCGATGTCGCGGTTGATCAAAGCGGTGATGGCTTTCGAGATTGCCTCTTCAACGAGCGTGCCCACGAAGAGAATCTTTTGCTTGAGCTGATCGATCTGGCGTTCGATATGTCGCGTCATAACAGGCAGAGGGTCGTTCAGCGGCAGCAGGTGTTCAGCCGAAACGGCCCGTCACATAGGCCTCGGTTTCACGCAGGATCGGCTTCGTGAAGATCTCGGTGGTGGGGCCATACTCGATGAGCCTGCCGAGATACATGAAGGCGGTGTAGTCGCTCGTACGACTGGCCTGCTGCATGTTGTGGGTGACCATCAAGACAGAATACGTGCCGCGGAGCTCCTGGATCAGGTCTTCCACCTTGCCGGTCGCGATCGGATCGAGGGCGCTGCAGGGCTCGTCGAGGAGCAGCACCTCAGGCTCTGCCGCGATGGCCCTGGCAATGCAGAGCCGCTGCTGCTGACCCCCCGAGAGCCCCAAGGCGCTGTCGGCAAGACGGTCTTTGACCTCATCCCAGAGGGCGGCCCCGCGGAGGCTCCGTTCGCAGACCTCGTCAAGCACGCCGCGGTTTCGCTCGCCATCAATCCGCAGGGCATACACGACGTTTTCGTAGATGCTCATCGGAAAGGGGTTGGGTTTCTGGAAGACCATCCCCATCCGCTTGCGAAGTTCGATCACGTCGGTGCCGCGGTCGTAGATCGAGTCGCCATTGAGCCGCATGTCGCCGGTGATGCGAACGCTCTGCACCAGGTCGTTGAGCCGGTTGACGCTCCGCAGCAGCGTCGACTTTCCGCAGCCGCTTGGGCCCACCAGCGCTGTCACCTTGCACTCGGGGATCGGCATCGTGATCCGGTGCAGGGCCTGTTTCTGGCCATACCAGAGATTGAAAGAGTCGATCTCAAGGACCGGTTTCTCCTTGAAAACCTCCTCATGCACCTCCGAGGGCACTTCCAGTCCGGCGGCAACGGCCACCAGACGGTCTTCGGCGGCAGCGGCCGAGGGAGCCGTCGCCTCGGCGGGGTCTGTGTCGGATGGTGCTGGCATAGACGTGGGGAGGCAGGTGGACGAGGAACGACACAGGCTCCCCGGAGCATACTTCAAAACTGCTGGGTCTCGAAGCGGCGACGGAGCCGGCCACGGATCCAGACGGCAGCAATGTTGAGGATCGCGATGATCGCAACCAAGAGGAACGTGATGGTGAAGACCATCGGTCGAGCGGCCTGGCTGTTGGGGCTCTGGAAGCCGACGTCGTAGATCAGATACGCCAGATGCATGAACTCCCGCTCGGGGTGGATGAACGGAAACACGCTGTCGATGGGGAGGTCCGACGCGAGTTTCTTGACTCCAACGAGCATCAGCGGAGCGACTTCTCCGGCACCGCGGGCCATCGCCAGGATCAGCCCGGTCATGATGCCCGGCAGGGCTCGAGGCAGCACGATTCGGCGGATCGTCTGCCACTTGCCGGCACCGCAGGCGTAGGAGCCTTCCCGCATCGAGTTGGGCACCGACGCCAGGGCTTCCTCGGTGGCCACGATCACCACCGGCAGCGTCAACAGCGCCAGCGTGAGCGATGCCCAGAGCAGGCCGCCGGTTCCAAACACCGGCTGGTTGTCGGCCACGAGGCTCGCCTCAAAAAACAGTTCGTCGATGCCAGCGCCGAGCACGTAGCAGAAAAAGCCCAGGCCAAAGGCCCCGTAGACGATGCTGGGCACACCAGCGAGGTTGTTGATCGCGATCCGGACCGCCGATGTGATCGGGCCGCTGGAGGCATACTCCCGCAGGTAGAGGGCGGCCAGCACGCCGAACGGGGCCACAAAGACGGCCATGATCAGCGTCATCGCGACGGTGCCCCAGATCGCCGGAAAGACGCCGCCGGCGCTGTTGGCCTCCCGCGGGTCGTCGCTGAGAAACTCCTGCCAGCGGTCGAGGTAGACCGCGAGTTTGCCGAACCACGAAAGCCGGTTGGGCTGCCAGCCGCGGACGATTTCCGCGACGGGCATCCGCACCTCGATGCCATCGGCGGTGACAAACGCGATTTCGTAACGGGCGTTTTCATCGCGCAGCGAGGCGGTCTGTTCATCAAAGAGGCGAACCTCCTCCGCGGCGCGGCGTTGGATTTCCGTCTCCGCCGTCTCCGCCTCGGCAAACTCAGCACTTTCGCTGCCATGATCCAGGTCTGCCTGCACGACAGCGAGCCGGGCTGCCCGCAGCTCACGCTGCACGCGGCCCCGGTCGTGCTTGTCGATGGAGCGAGCCTGCCGGTAGCGGCGGCGAACCTGCGGATGGACGGCAGAAAAGCGGTTCCATGTCGCCTCGGGGCTTTCTGCGACAGGCTCGCCGTCTTCGTAGAACGCCTGCGGTGTGCCGTGGAACCGCCCTCCTTCGAGCCGTTCAACAGCCGTCGCCCACAGAGGCGTGTCGATGGTGGCGACCGCGGTGTCGTCGACCCATTCGTAGTGCTGGCCTGTGAGTTCGTAGTTGGCCACACGCACGAGCTGGCGAGAGATCGACTGGCCGTTGTCGTCTGCGATCCGCTCGCGGTCGGTCACCTCGCCGAGCAGCGTGCGATCGTCGACGAGCTGAAGGGCTTCCAAAGGGACCGGCCAGAAGGTGGCCAGGCCTCGCATGGCGATAAACGCCAGCAGCCCAGTGATCATCGCCAGGGCGAGCGCCAGCGAGCCGGCGGTCAGCCAGACCCATGGCTCGCCATGGGCGGCGAGGTTGGTGTAGCCGCTGCGGATGCGGCGACGAGGACGGCGGAAGGAGGTGTCAGAGCTCATGCGACCTCCGTCGAACACGCTGACGGACGATCTCAGCAATC
>CALCGM010000409.1 GCA_937900985.1 uncultured Planctomycetaceae bacterium
CGCCAAAGTCGGAACGCTCGCGTCGTCAGGTGGCGACGTGGGGCACTGCAGCAACGAAATCGAGGGAATGTTGCCCAGTACTCCGCTCTCGTATGAGCGATAAACATCGCCTCTCTCGATGTTTGGAAGCAGCGGGATCACCCAGCCAACGGCCCCGGCGGACACCGTGGCCGCGGCTCCAGCAGGGTGCTGGTTCCGCCAGCCAGGCATGGAGGAGTTTTGGCCTTCATATGCCATCACTGCCTTGCCCATCTGGTTGAGGTTGTTGGAGCAGGTGTTGCGGCGGCCGGCTTCGCGGGCGCTCTGGACGGCGGGGAGCAGCAGCCCCATCAGCGTCCCGATGATGGCAATCACCACCAGGAGTTCGACGAGCGTAAAGCCCGCGGGTGTGCGGGTGACCTTCATGGGAGAATCCTCCGTGGAATTGCGGTATGCAGAATAGGATCGATGAAAACTGGCTTCGCCCCTGCCCAACACCCTATTTTCTCTGATTGCCGGCGGATTGTCCAGCAGCATTTGCGTTGGATGAGGTTGTTTCTACGCGGCTGAGGGCTCGGTTGTTCGTCTGGGGTGCCATGCAGATGCTGGCTTTGGCGGCAGGGAGGACTCAAGGGCAAGCGGGACGGGTTTTCGGGCCGCACAGCGGCCTCGGCTTTGCCGAGGTGCCTTCGGCACCCGAAGACCCGTCCCGTTGAAACCGGTCTCGGTGTGCTTCAGCCGCAACGTGCTCCCGCCGCAGGAGGCGGCGGTGCCCCGATGGGAAAAGGCCCGGAGGGCTTTTCCGGTGTGAAATCAGTGCGGCACAAACGTGTGCCGCACGGTCACTTGGCGAATCTGACGGCTGGAGGGCTCGTAGCAGCGGATGCGGATCTCCAAGCCGCGGAGGGCGACCGGGTAAGGGGCGGATGTCTCGGCTTCGTCTGCCTCATCGATCACGCCGTCGCCATCGTCATCGAAGCCGTTGGTGCCCTGGTCAGCGCCGCCCTGGCCGTCCTGGTCGACGCCGTCGGCTTCGTAGTGGGTGCTCCAGGTGTCGTAGGTCGCCGGGGTGAGTAGCGCGTTTCCTGGAGCACTGCTGACAAACACGCCCCCGGTTTGAAACGCGGAGAGAGGTGGAGAAGGCGGGAAGAGACTTGTGGGAACCGACCCTGTCCCAAAACTTGCAGCGTTCCAGCCAAGGTCGACGTAGGCGCCGCGGGCGGCAAACACGGCTGTGGCGTCGGCAAAGCCGGGGTCTCCTGGCGTGACGGCATCGACCGTGCTTGCCCGGGTCCGAATCTCCGCCTGCGGGTCGAAGACTCGCACGTCGAAGGAGAGGATGTTGGTCAGCACGACATCCTCGCCAGCTCGCGAGAGCCCAAGCGTCTCGCCGCTGGCTGGGATCGGCGAGGTCGACGGCGAAATGTTGGCCACGTAAGGAAACGCAAACGTCGGAATGCCGCCGGCCTCTGTGTTGTGCAGAAACCGCCATTCTCGCTTAGTAAGGTCGCCCAGCGTGTTGGGCCTCAGGGTTGCTGTGATCAGGTCGAAGCGGCAAGAAACATCGTAGGTGCCGTAGAAGTTTTCCCAGGATCCCGGCCAGGCGATCTCGTTGGAGCCCAAAAACGGGCCGGCACCGACGTAGCCCAGCACGAGCAGCTGGCGGCGGTAGAGCGTGTAGAGCGTGGGGCCTCCGGCGACCTGCGTGCTGGCCCGCTTGCAGAACCAGCCGATCTCGGCCACGGGGGATTCGATCGTGCCGGCTTGGAAGCGGCCGACGAAGGGGCCACCACTGCTGCGCGATGTGAAGAGCAGGATGTCGTCGCAGTCGGCGGTCAGGGCCGTCGCGTCGGCGGCGTCGAGCAACGCTCCGGCGGCGGCATTCGCGTCGGTCGCCGGGCCCTCGATGTATTCAAAGTAGCCCTGCTCCTGCTCAGGATCGAGCGGCGGGAGGGTGGGTGCGGTGGCTCCGGCCAAATCCTGCCGCAGACGGTAGGCGGCTGACCGCATCTGGTCGGTCATCTCGATCACGGAGCGGCTGTCGGACACGCCAGCACCGAAGAGGCCAAACACTTCGGCCACCGCCGCCATGATGATCAGCGTGATCGTGGTGGCGATCAGCATCTCCACCAGAGTCATGCCCTGGCGGCGGGCAGCGGCGGTATGCGTCAAGAGCGTGCGGCTGCTCATTGGATGATCCTCCGCAGCCGAACGGCGTCATCGAGGTTGAGGTCGCGGCCGGTCACGTAGCCGACCGGAATCGAACGGTCGAAGATGTAGAAGCCGCGGTGCCGGGAGACGTCGCCCGTGTCGGAGCCGAGCTCCTTCGGAATGTCGTTGCCGTTGCCATCCTTGACCATCACCAAGTTGCCGTTGGGGAAGCACTCAAAGAAGCCCACCGTCACCCAGATCGCAAACACGTTGGAGCGGTTGGTCGCCACGTTGGAAAGCCGGCCTGCCGTCAGGCAGCAGAGCTGTGGGTTGTCGCCCGGCTCCTGGCCTGGTGTGCCAGTAGGATCGGGGAAGACTGCCGAGGCACCCTGATCGAGCCCGTAGAGGTCGAGCATGGTTTCTGCTGGCCGCGGCGGGGTGTTTGGGTCGGGGGTTGCCGGGAGGCCGAAGCCCGCATCGGATCGGTCGAGATCATCGGCCGGCGACGTCACGTTCGAAGGCCGGGGCACGCGGCGGACGGCGGCGTCCCACACCCGGTCGTCGGTGACGGTGTTGAGGTTCACGCGGCCCGGCTCCCGCCAGCTCGAGAGATGGTTGATGGCCAGCCACTCCAGGCCTGTTCCTGAGTTGAGATACCCCATCGGATCGGCAAGCGACGTGGCCAGATCCGCAAACCGGCTCGGCACGATCGTGGCCTGGAAGAGGTCATTGACGAGGACTTCCGCGTTGGCCGCTCCGACCCGCGTGGCCAGGCCGACGTTGGCCTCGTCGAGCCAGCCATTGCTGGTGAAGCCCGCGTAGTCTTCCAGCAGGCGGCTGCGGAATCGCTGGCCGTTGGCGTCGAACTCGACCAGCGAGGTCGGCACCAGGGCGAGCTCGACCGGGCTGACGAACGGGCGATTGAGCCAGGGGAACCAGGCGACCCGCGAGCCGC
>CALCGM010000410.1 GCA_937900985.1 uncultured Planctomycetaceae bacterium
CAGCTGGTGCTTCATGCGGGCACCAACAAAACCGGCAGCACCGCCATCCAGAGCTTCCTCGCAGCCCACCGGCAGCCCCTTCGCGAACTCGGCGTCCTCTATCCCGAACTCAACGGCGATCCGCTCAGCCAGACCTCGCTGCAGAAGCATGTCGGCCTCGCGCACACCAGCGGCGACACCGCCCCCCTGGCAGAAACGCTCGCCCAGCTGCAGCACCAGCTTGCCGCCTCACAGGCCACAACGGTGATCCTCAGCACGGAGCATCTCTTTGCCATGCCCCGCGGCTGGGTGCCGACGCTGCTTGAGGCCGTCTCACCGCTGTTTGCCTCCGTCAGCCTGGTGATCTACCTCCGCAGCCAGCGCGACCTGTGGACATCGCTGTTGAACCAGCGAGCCAAGGCGCTCAAGGTGCTGCCCAGCCACCGGCCATGGGGCACGAACGAGTTTCTGGGCTCTGGCATCGTGGAGAACATGCACTACGCCGACTATCTCGATGCCTACGCTTCTGTGATCGGCAGCGACCATGTGCAGGCGAGACGCTACGACCCGTCCGGCTTCCCTGATGGCAATGTGGTGCCCGACTTCCTGCAGTCGGTTGGGCTCGCATCGCTTCTGACGCACACCGACCTGCCTGCCGCTGGGACGTCCTCAGCCATCAATCCCTCTCTCGGCTGGAAGGGCGTCGCCCTGGCGATCACGCTCGCGGCACGCCACCATGCCCTCGACAGCCGGCGGACAGTCTCCCGGGCCATGCGGAAGGCGTTCGCCAGAGCCCATGACGAGGGCCTCACCGACTGGCTTGGCAGGGCGGCCTGCTACCTCACGGAAGACCAGCAGCGAGAGATTCGCGACACCTACGCCCCGAGCAACATCCGGCTGGCTGACAGCTACGGCCCCGAACTGGATGCCTTTCTCTGCGAGCCATCGCGGCCGCACGAGCAGCGGGGGCTGCACGACATCGACCCTGCCGAGCTCCGGCTGGTCAACAGTTTCATTGGCGATGCGATGGCCGACCTCGCATCAGCTGAGGCCCCACGCCCGTCCGCATGACGCCCGCGACTCACCGCTGGTAGATCGGCAGGTAGTGGTAGCGGACGCTCAGGCTGAGGATCGCCAGGCTGGTGGCATACACCCGCGAGGCGCCCGATTCCTCCCCCTCCGGCTTCCAGCCGCCATCGGCCTCCTGCCGAGGCAGGAGCACCTCGCGAACCTGCTGCTCTGCAACCGCTGCGGTGTCGCCACCCTGCTGGTGCATCGCCTGGGCGTAGTAGTAGGTGCCGTAGAAGAAGTAGCGAGTGCCCCACGCGGGTGGATGGGCCTTCAGCCAGGCGACCGCCTGCTGCACCGGCGGGGCGTCGAACTGTCCGCAGACCTGCATCGCCAGCACACCGGCTGCCGTCATCGCATACTGAATATCGCCGCCCCCCGGCGTGTAAGCGAAGCCCGATTCCGGCCGAATCGGCTGGCCCTGCTCATCCAGCGGCGACGTGCACGATCGCCGCAGATAGCTCACCGCCTCAGCGATCGCCGCATCCGGCACATCGAAGCCATCGGTCTTCGCCGACCGCAGCGCCATCAGCTGCCAGACCGACACCGACAGATCGGAATCGCCCGCGTCGGGGGTATATCGCCAGCCGCCTCGATGCGTCTGAGGCTTGCGGACCTGCTGGGCCTCAAGGATCACGGCAATCCCACCCTCGCAGCCCCGCTCGATCGCATCATCCTGGCGGGCGTCGGCCCCCATGCCTGCCAGCTCCGAGAGCATCAGCGTGGTGATGCCATGGCCATACATCCTCGATCCATCGTGCTGGCCGAAGTAGCCCTCGGGCGTCCGCCGCTGCTCGTCGACCACGAAGTCGATCGCCCGCCGCATGCACTCGCCATCGGGGCCGGGATCACTCGCCGTCACCCCCACGCTGGCCATCGCCATGATCGCCAGCGACGTCATGGCGGTGTCGTACTGGCCGGCCGTGATCGCGCCGGAGTCTTTCTGGCTCGCCTGGAGATACGCGATCCCCCGGTCGATCGCCTGCCGCGTGGCCGCCCACGACGCCTCGTCGGCCCAGGCTGTCCCCCCGCAGACCGCGGCCAGGATCACTCCCGTGGCCCCCCGACACAGAGCACGCAGCCTCGCCCTCATTGAGCACCTCCAGCCTCGCCGCCGCGTTCGGAGAGACCGCGGAAGTAGTGTTCCACCTGCCGACGATAGCGTGGAGAAACCGCTTCCCGCAGGCTCTCCACCACCTCGCCGGCCTGCTGCTGTCGCAGCCGATTCCAGCCTCCGATCAGCACCTCCCGGCCGTCGGCCTGCCACAGCCGCACATCCCCGGCCGCGTCGCCTGCGGTCGACTCGGTGAGCTGCCCGCTGCCCGACTGCGTGGCCATTGAAGGGGTCGCCTCGGCATCAGTCATCGAGGCCTGCTGCGACTGTTGTGGCTGCGGCTGCCCGGGCGTGCCCCGCTGCTGCTGCAGGCCGCGGGCGAGCTGACTGCTCGAACGCTGCATCGCCCGCCGGGCAGCCGACGGCTCACCCGATTGACCGGGACTGGTGGGACTGCCAGGCTGCGACTGCCGACTCTCCCGATCGAGCTGATCGAGCAGCCGAGCCATGTCGGCCGGCTCCATCGCCTGGCTGCCGGGCGTCGACGATGGCGACTGGCCCGCCTCGCCCGACGAGGAGCCCTCGCGTGAGTTGGAGCCGTCTTCCGAGTCTGCCGTGGGAGCGAGCAGCCGCGCCAGCTCATCAGCCCGCTGGGCGATCGCCTCGCCAGACCGAGAGAGGGCTTCAACCGCGGCCTGCGAGGAGGCGGTCGTCGCCCGGGCGGCCACCGACCTCGCCTCCTCAGACGCCGCCGCCTGTTCGAGTGCGGCACCGGCGGCCACCGGCTCCTGACGCGCCGTCGCCTCCACCCGCTGGGCCGCATCGGCCAGCTGCCCGGCTGTGGCAAAGCCACCAAGCCGCAGCTCATGGGCGGCTGCCCGCTCAAGCGATCGGGCGGCATCCGCCACACTCGCGGTCACCGTTTCCTGCTGACGGGCAGCGGTGTTCAGCTGCCCCTGCGATCCTTGCAGCTGCTCCTGCCAGCCGCCATCCGCAAGCATCTCGCCGAGCTGCGTCGAAAGCTCCACCGCACGCGACGCAGCCTGCCTGGTGAGTCGCTCGGCAAACTCCGCCTGAGGGTTTTCCGCAGCGAGCACCGCCGGCTGCCGCCCAACCTGCTCCCGCTGGCTGCGGGCCTCGTCAAGCCGCAGCTCTTCCCGCTGACGGATCACGCCGGCGAGCGCGACGAGCGCCTCCGCCTCCTGCAGCTGCACCTCGGCTCGCTGCAGCTGTTCGTGCCGCGCTCCCGAGGCAGGCTCCGCGGCGAGCTGCTGCCGCGACTTGTCGATCTGGGCATCCGCTCGCTCCAGCTGCCGACCAGCCTCCTGCACCAGCCGGTCGGCTTCCTGAATCCTCCGCTCCCGCGTGCGGAGATCCTGATCGGCCCACCGCACGTCCTGCTGATGCCAACGGCCGCTGGCAACAGTGGCCTCCGAAAGGGCTCGCCGCTGCTGATCATCGGTCTGCTCACGGGCCTGGGCGGCAGCGGTGGCCAACGCCTCCGCAGCCTCGCGGAGGCCGGGCCCCGCGGTGTCGAGCGCCTGATCGAGCCTGCCGGCCGCAGCGACGAGCTCTGGAACGCCGGCCGTCTCCGGAACCGACCTCGCCGCCTCTGCTGCCTGCTCGAGCTGCGTGGCGAGGTCTGCCAGCTGCTCCTGACGGTCTGCCACACCGGCAGCGGCGGCCTGCCGCTGCGCCTCCTGCCCGAGCCGCTGGGCAACCCTCGCGGTCTGCTCAGCCATCAGACGCAGCTCCGCCGAAAACTGCCGCTTCTCCTCGCGGATGGTGGCATCCGACGCCTCCACGTCGTGCCGCAGGATCCGCTCGCGCTCGGCCGCAAAAGCCAGTGCCTGCTGCGACTGCTCAGCCAGCCCGCTGGCGATGTCGGAGAGGGCTTCCCGCATCGGCAGGTTGGTGCGGAGCTCTTCCTCGAGCCGGCGAAGCATCTCATCCGGTGGTGTCTCGGCGATGCTGCCGAGTTCTTCGGCCTCGTCGTAGGCCGCGTCGAGCTGGGCAGCAGCCTGCGGGGCCTGGCGGGCGGCAGCGTCGGCCAGCGCCCGGGATCGCTCCTGCTCCGCCGCTCCCCTCGCCGCGTGCGGCTCACGACCAAAGTGCTCGGCGATCAACGCATAGGTCTCTTCGGCCCCTTCGTAGGCCGCGGAGAGTTCGGCCAGCGCCGGCTGCTGATCATCAGCGGCCTCGCGGGCCTTGGCCGCAGCCGCGTCAACCTGCTCCTGCGAAGCCTGCACCAGTTCGCGGGCGAGGTCTGCGTCGCGTGCCCGCGAGCGCTCCGCTGCGTCGAGCAGATCCTGCGACGCCGCCTCGTCGACCAGCGCCGACTGCAGCTGGCTGGCAATCTCATGGATCGCTGCGTCCGGCGGAGGGAGCACAGCCTCGAGATCTGTTGTCTCGCCTGCAGCCGCCTCGTCAGCCAGCTGCTCCACCGTCTGACGCTGCTGATTCGCTCGTTCGGCGGCCTCGCGGGCCAGGTCGGTGATCGACGGTGCAAGGCCACGGAGCGTCGCACGAGCCTCCGCCACGGCGGGCTCGAGGGCATCTGCATGCCCCTGCAGCGTCCCTCGCAGCGTTTCGAGCTCGGCCACAGCAGACACGGTGCGGCTGAGATCCCACTGTCGCGGCGAGACCTTGCGGCCGATCTCTTCGGCCGCAGGGCTCCAGCGGGCAGCCCGCACCGCATCGGCAACATCGCGGGGCAGGCCTGCCTGGTGAATGGCCGTCGCCGCATCGTCGAGCTCCTGGCTTGTCGCCTCCCAGAGTCGCGGCGTGGCCGTGTGGGCGGTCACGCGGTCGCCGGCCGTCCGTTCGCTCGAGAGCAGCTGATCGATCCAGGCCATCGCCGTGTCGAGCCGGCCCGCCGCCTCGAGCGTCTGCACCGCGCGAGAGGCCGTCGCAAACGATGCCTGGGCTGCCTCGCTGAAGGCGGCCTCATCCGCGATGCGGCCCGCCAGCCCTCGGTAGGCAGCCCCGAGATCGGCAGCGGCCTCCGCTGGCTGCGCGTCGGCCTGAGCCAACAGCGCCGCCCGCCGGTCCATCAGCTGACCGAGGGCATCTTTCGCCAGCCGCTGCCGGTCTGCCGACGCTGCCGTCGTGGAGTGGGCCACCGCCGCGGTCCGCTCGATCACCTCCGCGGCGGTTCCTGCCAGCTGCCGAAGCTCACGGCGGGCCTGCCTCGCTTCGCCGGCGAGCCCGGGCGAAATCCCGTGCACGCTGCGGTTGGCCTCAAGCTGGCTGAGCACGTCGGCGGCTTCGGTCACGGCCCGTTCACGCGACTCCTCATTCGCTGCAGACGGCTGCACCCGTTCCAAGCGGTCGGCGATCTCCTCGGCCCACTGCTTGCGGGCGGCCGCCTGACGGGCCGCCCCTCCCGGCAGGAGCGCGGCATCGCGGCCGAGCGATGTGGCCAGCGCCCGCATGTGCACCGACAGCAGCTGCTGCTCCCGGGCGTGGGCCTCGCTTCCGATCATCTCTGGGCGGGCCACAAGCTCGGCCTGAAAACGCACTGCCGCATCGAGCCGCCTGGCGGCCTCATCGAGCACATCCTGGCCCACGAGGCTGCGGAAGCGGCGATCCAGTTTGTCGATCTGCGCCCGGAACCGCTCGGCCTGGTGCAAGGCGGCTTCCTGCGCGGCGGCAGCGTCTTCCGCCTCGCTCAGCGTTTCGGCGGCACCGCGGAGGGCCTCGACCTCCTCCACTGCCAGACGGGAGAGCGCCGCTGCGGTGACCGCCAGTTCGTCGCCAGCCAGCCGACTGTCGGCTTCCCCAGCCGCCCGATGAATCGCCTCCTGAATCTCCGAGGCCCGGCTCGCCGCCAGGTCGGCGGCATCCCGCAGGGAAGCGGCGATGCTCTGCGGCAATGCTGCCTCCGCCGGAGCCCCGAGCATCGTTTCCATCTCGGCAGCCCACGCGGCCAGGCGGCCAGCAATCTCCCGACGCGCGGCCGCGGCGGGAATCGCCGCGAGCTCAAGCAGACTCTCACTGACGACCCACTCAAGCGTGGGCGACTCACCCTGAAGCCCACGTCGGTCGACCGCCACGAGCATGCTCTCCACCAGATCTCCCGGCACGAGCGCCAGGCCGAGCAGGTCCCACTGCCAGGAGACCAGCTGCTCGGCGGCTTGGGCGTCGACGCGTCGTGGCTGCGTGACCCACGGGCCCCGGTTGATCCGGATCCACTGCTCCACCGACGTCACCGGAAACTCATCGCTCAGCTCCACCTCCAGCCGATGGCTGGAGATGGCCGGCACCGTGGCCTCGTGCCTCTCGGGCCGCCGCCAGATGAGCTGCGGCGGCTCATCCTCAAGGGCCGTCAGCCGCGAGGTCGCTGGAAACTCACTCGGCATCCCCTCCACACCCACCAGCTCAAACTGCAGCCGACGCGTCGTGGTCACCGGCACCTCAAGCGACCAGCGACCGTCCTCGTCGGCAGCCAGCGGGATGCTGTCGGCCTCGTCCTCGCCAATCGCAGCATCCCGCCAGACAAGCGTCGCCGACCGCAGCGGCCGGCTGGGCGTGAGGGTCCAGCGGACGTGTGAGCCGATCACGGCGGTGGCATCGGCGGAGTCGCCACGAACGGTCGTCGCTGCAACGGCGGCGTAGTCTGGCGGTGTCACCGTGACCTCGACGCCCTCGACCGTTGGCCTGGCCAC
>CALCGM010000411.1 GCA_937900985.1 uncultured Planctomycetaceae bacterium
CCGTCGTGAAACTCATGGCAGATCAGCTGCCGCTCGTTTTCCTGCAGCTCAATCAGGTTGCGGAGGAGATGTTCGCGGTCGGCCAGCTCGCGACGGGCATGCTGCAGCTCGGAGATATCGGTGGAGATGCCTCCCACGGCGATGGTGGTGCCTGCTGCGTCGCGAATCGGAAACTTCACCGACACAAACGTTCGCTCACCACCCGCATGCGGAATCAACTCTTCGAAAGTGAGCGTTTCGCCGGTCTCCCAGACCGCCTTGTCGGATTCCGCGAACGACCTCGCAACCTCTTTTGGAAACCAGTCGTAGGGCGTGGTGCCTGGCTGGAAGCCTCGCATCGCCGGCCAGAGCTCGATGTGGCGATTGTTGGCCAGCAGGTAGCGACCTGCGGCGTCTTTCACGTAGATGGCTGCGGAGGAGTGGTCGATGAGATCCTTGAGAAGGGCGGTCTGATCGCGAACCTTGCGACGCACCTCCCGCAGCTCGGTGACGTCGAGCACCATGCCGATGAAGCCGCTGGTCTGGCCGTCGTCTTCTTTCATCGGATGCACCGCCGCGACGATCGTCCGCTCAAGGCCGTCGGGCCGCACCAGCCGAAGCTCGTTGGTGTAGGGCTGCTGCGTCCGCACCGCCTCTTCCCAGCGGGCGGTGGTCTCAGGCAGATCGTCAGGATGCACGATCGACGCCCAGCCCTCCCCGGTGGCTTCTGACGACAGCCCGCTGATCCGGCTCCAGGCCTCGTTGGCGTAGACATGGCGGCCGGCCACGTCGGTCTGCACCACGCCCACCGGGGCGTTGGCCACGAGCGTGCGAAACGCCCGCTGCGACGCTCGCAGCCGCTGCCGTAGCTGCCCGTTGACAACCGCGAGCCAGCCACCGACAGCCAGGCAGAGGAGCACAAGGCCGGCCAACACCGCTGTCAAAGAACCTTCGCTTCCGCTCATCATGTCCTCACTCGTCGCCTGCACCGTCCTCCTCTTAGACTACCCGGCAACGTGCGATTGAGAGGCGGCGAGCAGCCCTCACGAAGTCGTCCCGCGGCTCGCGGGACGCGTCAACGGCCAGAAGCGAGGTTTTTATGCTCTTCAGCGAGCGACCCAATCGTGTCTCGATTCATTCATCCCGCGGCCATGCCGCGAACTGCGATGGGCGACGCCGCGGCTCTCGCCTGCGATGGGCGTCTTTCGCGCACGCCATGATCCCTCTCTCGCTCGCCGTCGTGGCGGCGGCTGTCGCCTGTGCCGACGAACGGGTTTCGGCGGATGCCGCACCACGGTGGTGGAAAGGCAACATCCACACGCACACGTTCTGGAGCGACGGCAACGACTTTCCCGAGATGGTGGCGGAGTGGTATCGCACCCACGACTACAACTTTCTGGCACTTTCGGACCACAACGTGCTGGCTCAAGGGATCCGCTGGATGCCGGAGCAGAAGGTGCTCGAGCGGGGCGGGCCTGATGTGATCGAGAAATACCTGGGACGATTTGGGCCGGCCTGGGTGGACCGAAAAGGGGAGGGAGAGGCCGCGGAGATTCGGCTGAAGCCTTTCGACGAGTTCCGCTCGCTCGTCGAGGAGCGGGGGCAGTTTCTGATGATTCCCGCCGAGGAGATCAGCGACGCGGTCGACGGCAAGCCCGTGCACATCAACGCCAGCAACATCGCCGAGGCGATCCGACCGGTGGGCGGCCAGACCGTCAGCGAGGCGATCCAAAACAACCTGCGAGCGGTGCAGGAGCAGGCCGAAAAGGCCGGCCGCGCGATCATGGCCCACCTCAACCACCCCAACTTCGGCTATGCCGTCACGCCAGCCGACCTGGCCCACGCCACGCTCGAACGGCACTTTGAGGTCTTCAACGGCCACCCGTCCGTCAACCAGCTCGGGAGCGACGAGAAGCCCTCCATCGAGCAGCTCTGGGACATCGCCAACACGATCCGCCTGGCCGACCTGCAGGCTCCGCCGCTGTTTGGCGTGGCCACCGACGACAGCCACGACTACCACTCCGGGCCCGGCAGCCGGCAGTCGTCGCGCCCCGGCCGCGGCTGGGTGATGGTGCGTGCCAGCCACCTCACGCCCGAAAAGATCATCCAGGCCCTCCAGGCGGGCGATTTCTATGGCTCGAGCGGTGTCACGCTCCGCGACGTGCAGTTTGACGACGCGACCCGCACGCTCCAGGTTGACATCGAACCCGATGGATCCGCCACCTACACAACCCGGTTTCTCGGCTCTTTTCCCGGCGAAAACGGGAGCCCGCCACGAGTGGGCGTCGAACTGGCCGTGGTGGAGGGGCTGTCGGCGAGCTACACGCTCAGCGGCGACGAGCTCTACGTGCGGGCCGTGATCAGCTCAAATGCTCCCCCCGCCGACCCAGTCTGGGAAGGCCAGCAGCAGCAGGCCTGGACGCAGCCCGTCGGCTGGCAGCAGCGGCTTGCCGACGAGTAGGTGCAGATATTTTTTCTGCTTGCAGACCACTGAACAAACCGATACCATACGTGCGTTCAGTATACGTTTCCGCGGCAAATCGCTCGATTCATGGTGGTGACGCAGCCACCCCGACGATGTCGCCGGGAAGCGCGGGAGGTGTCGCCATGGTCTTGGCAACAGCAGGAGTGAACGGTCGGATGGCAAAGGCAACGAAGTCGCAGAAGGCTGAGGCGGCCCCCGCAGGCGGCCCTGGAAAAAAGAAGGCGGCCCGCGGCAAGGGAGGCCGCGAGAGCGTGGTTGACGCGATGTTCGAGGCCAATCCGGCATTGCAGTCGGCCCTGGCCCAGATCGAAAAGGAGTTTGGCCAGGGCTCGATCATGCCCCTGGGCAACGAGGGCTTCGCGGCGATCGAGGGCATCTCGACGGGCAGCCTTTCGGTCGACCTCGCCCTTGGGGGCTGTGGCTTTCCACGCGGCCGGATCATCGAGGTCTTTGGCCCTGAATCATCCGGCAAGACGACGCTCGCCCTGCATGCCGTGGCCGCCGCTCAGCGGGCCGGTGGCATCGCCGCCTTTATCGACGCCGAGCATGCCCTCGATCCGTCCTGGGCCAAGAAGCTCGGCATCTCGCTGGCGAGCCTGCTCGTCAGTCAGCCGACCAGCGGCGAAGATGCGATGCACATCGTGGAGATGCTCATCCGCAGCAACGCCGTGGACATCATCGTCGTCGACTCCGTAGCGGCGCTCGTCCCCCAGAAGGAGCTCGACGGCGAAATCGGCGACTCGTTCGTCGGCCTGCAGGCGAGGCTGATGAGCCAGTCGATGCGGAAACTGACCGGCGCCATCGCGAAGAGCAAGACGACGGTGATCTTCATCAACCAGATCCGTGAAAAGATCGGGGTGATGTTTGGCAGCCCAGAAACAACGCCGGGCGGCCGAGCGCTGAAGTTCTATTCGTCGTGCCGCGTCGACGTGCGTCGCATCGGCACGCTCAAGGATGGCGAAGAGGTCGTCGGCCAGCGGGTCCGCGTGAAGGTCGTGAAAAACAAGGTCGCCCCGCCATTCCGGGTGGCTGAGTTCGACATGATGCACTCCGACGGCATCAGCCTCGAAGGCGACATTATCGACATGGCGGTGACCGCAAAGCTGATCGAGAAAAGCGGCACCTGGATGCGGTTTGGCGACACACACCTCGGCCAGGGCCGTGAGAAAGCCCGTCAGTTCCTCAAAGACAACCCCGAGGTGGCCAAGACCATCCGCGACAAGGTGCTGGCACACCACAGGCCCGGTGAGGTCCTCGACAGCGTTGAGGGCGACAGCAGTGATGACGCCGACGCCGCCGAGCCAGCCGCGGAGTAGCAACCTGGCCGTGCGACCAGCGGCGCAAAGAGCCTGGTGCTGCGGCGAGTGCCCCCCTCGCCGCAGCGGTCACCAGCCTGACAGCCGCCCTGCCGCAGTCGCGTGGCAGGGCGGCCCGTCTGCTCCAGCGGAAGGCCCGCTCTCATGGCCAGGGCTGGCCGGATTCTGGCGCGGCCTGCTGTCCTGCTATAGTGTGCGGCCTGATTCCCCGCTCCTAGGTGCATAGCCACACGACCATGAAAGCCGACGAACTCCGCGAAGCCTTCCTCACCTTCTTCGAGACGAAAGGCTGCGTCCGACGGCCGAGCGATGTGCTCGTGCCCCGCTGGGACCCTTCCGTGCTCTTCACGCCGGCTGGGATGAACCAGTTCAAGGACCACTTCCTAGGCAAGTGCAAGCTGGACTTCACCCGCGCAACCACCTGCCAGAAGTGCCTGCGGACGGGCGACATCGACAATGTGGGCCGCACCGCCCGGCATCACACCTTCTTCGAGATGCTCGGCAACTTCAGCTTTGGCGACTACTTCAAGCGGGAGGCGATCCACTGGGCCTGGGAGTTTCTCACCAGCCACGACTGGCTGAAGATTGAGCCGGAGCGGCTGACGATCTCGGTCTACGAAGACGACGCCGAGGCCTACACGATCTGGTCCGACGAAATCGGCATCCCCTCCACGCGGATCACCCGCATGGGTGAAGACGACAACTTCTGGCCCGCGTCGGCGCCGAGCCAGGGGCCCGATGGCGTCTGCGGCCCCTGCAGCGAGATCTTCTACACGATGCCCGACGGCAGCGAGGTGGAGATCTGGAACCTGGTGTTCACGCAGTTCAACCGCGTGGGCGATCCGCCCGACAATCTTCGGCCGCTCCCCAGCCGCAACATCGACACCGGCATGGGCCTGGAGCGAACCTGCGCGCTCCTGCAGGGGGTCGACAGCAACTTCCACATCGACATTCTCAAGCCGCTCGTCGAAGCGGTGGCCGACGTCTGTAGCCGCTCCTACGAAGCGGAAACCGACGACGGCCGGCGGATGCGGCGGATCGCCGACCATGTGCGAGCCTGCACGTTTGCGATCCACGAAAACGTGATGCCTGGCAACAATGAGGAGAAGTATGTCGTCAAGCGGCTGCTGCGGCGGGCTGTGCTCGACGGCCATCAGCTGGGCATGCGGGCTCCCTTCCTGCACCAGCTCCCTTCGGCAGTCGCCTCGCTGATGCGGAATCCCTATCCAGAACTCGCTGAAACCGTCGAGCGTGTTGCGTCTGTCATCCAGCGGGAGGAATCCGCTTTCCTCGACACGATCGACGGCGGCCTCGCCCGCATCGACTCCCTCTTCGACTCGATCGAGAAGGCAGGCTCCGGGCTCGTCTCCGGCCAAGACGCGGCCGAGCTCTACACCACCCACGGCTTTCCGCCAGAGCTGCTCGAGACGCTTGCCGCCGAGCGAAACTGCGCCTTCGACTGGCAGGGCTTCCGCGAAGCGATGGAGGCCCACGGGCTCCGCTCGGGCGCCGGCACGCGGGTGGAGGTGTTCACCTCCGGTCCGCTCGATGCCCTGAAGAAGGCCATGCACGGATCGGAGTTTGTCGGCTACGACGCCGTGGAAGCCACCGGCAAGGCCGTGGGCATCATCGCGCAAGACCGGCTCTGTGAGTCGCTCGATGAAATCGACCACGACGATCCCGTGATTGTGGTTCTCGACCGCACGCCGTTTTACGGCGAGGCGGGTGGACAGGTGGGCGACACCGGCTGGCTGACCAGCGATGAAGCAGGGGCGGAGCCGCTCCGCTTCGAAGTCGTCGACACGCTCAAAGAGGGCGACTTTATCCTCCACCGCGGGCATCTCCGCAGCGGTCGGATGTCGCTCGGTGAGCCGCTGACGGCGAAGGTCGACACCACGCGGCGGGCCGCCCTGCGTCGAGCCCATTCCGCCACGCATCTGGTGCACGCGGCGCTGCAGCATTTCCTCGGGCCACATGCGGTTCAGCAGGGTTCGAAGGTCGACACCGACATGCTGCGGTTTGACTTCTCCCACGGGGGCAGCATCGGCAGCGAGGTGCTCGGGCAGATTGAAGACATGGTCAACGGCCACGTCTTCGCGGCGGTGCCTGTGACCGCTCAGCGGCTCCCGCTCGCCGAGGCTCGCCATGCCGGAGCGATGATGCTCTTCGGTGAGAAGTATCCAGACGTCGTCCGGATGGTCAGCATGGGCAGCGATGACGATCGGGTCAGTCGCGAGCTCTGCGGTGGCACGCATGTGAGCAACACCGGCCAGATCGGCCTCGTGCGGATCGTGGGCGAGGAGAGCGTTTCGGCCGGCACGAGGCGGGTGACCGCCGTGACGGGCTTCGAGGCGCTTCGGCGGATGCGTGAGGCTGAGCAGACCCTCTCCGAGGCCGCCAGCTCACTCAAAGTTCCTCCCGCTGAGCTGCCGGCACGGCTGACCGCCCTGAGCAAGGAGCTCAAGGAGCTCCGCAAGGGGAAGGGCGGGGCAGCAGCCGCTGGCGTGTCCCCCGACGAACTGCTCGCCGCGGCGGTCAGCGTGGGCGACACGCGGGTGGTGGTGGCACCGCTCAACTGCGGCGACGCCGGCTCGATGCGGCAGTGCATCGATCAGCTTCGTCGCAAGGGCAGCCCGATCGCGGTCTTGCTCGGCGGCTGTGACGGGGGCAAGGTGACACTCGTGGCTGGCATCAGCCGGGAGCTGGAGGAGCGGGGCCTCTCGGCCAGCGAATGGATCAACGAAGCCGCCCATCTTGTCGGCGGCAAGGGGGGCGGGCGGAAAGACCTCGCCCAGGCCGGCGGCAAAGAGCCCGACAAGCTCGGCGAAGCCCTCACCGCCGCCAAGGAAGCCATGCAGCGGCTCCTCGCCGGCCACTAACCCACCCCGAAGCCGCAGGCAACGTGCCGCCCGGTGTCTCTCCAGACGCGAGAAGAGAGACCGCCCGCGGATGGTCCAAGCTCGGCAGGCGGCAAAAGTCTCGTCGCAGG
>CALCGM010000412.1 GCA_937900985.1 uncultured Planctomycetaceae bacterium
CTGGTGGGGATGACGATGGGGATCGCCAGCGCCCTGTGGGGCGTGCTGCTGCCAGCGGTCTACGGCACGGAGCACCTGGGCTCGATCCGTGCCCTCGCCACGACGATCATGGTGGTTTCCACCGCGATCGGCCCTGGGCTGACCGGCATTCTGATCGACCGTGGCATCGACTTCCCCACGCAGTGCGGTGCCCTGGCCGTGTGGTGCCTGGTGGTGTCGGGCGGAGCCGTCGTGATCGAGCGGCGACTCGGTCGCGACATGGCGGCCATGGAAGGCTGATCTCAGGCGGCCTTTGTGCGAACAGAGTATGCCCGGCATGCCAACGTTCGCGAACTCATTCGCGAGCTTGCCGAAGGCGCTGCGCCTGGGAACAGCCTGGTGCGGGCAGGGAGACAGGAGCACGCGACACACGAGCCGCCTGGATTCAAAGCCGACGGATCATGGCCAGCGGGTCCACGAGGCACCCCGGCAGATCGGCGGGCTTGAGTGGCTCGCCGCCGCGGTGCGTGCGTCGGGTCTCATAGGTGCCATCGCGAGGGTCACTCAAGATTGCGACACTGCGGCTCGACAGATCGACAACCCAATACTCCCTGATGCCAGCCCCGGCGTAGACCGCGGCCTTCGTCGTCATGTCGTGATCCAGGCTCGTGCCGGCGACTTCCACCACGAGCAGTGTGTCGCGAGGCCCCGGGGTGGCAGGTGGCATAAAAATCCTCGCGCGGTGTCAGAAGGGCCAGATCGGGCTCCAGTTCGTTGAAATCATCGAGTCGCAGCGGATCCTGCACCCTCACGATCGCGGCCTCCCCCGCGGCGACGATGAAATCTCGTGCCAGACGGCTGACCACGGCGGCATGCAGACTGCCGATTTCAAGTTGATGAGCGGCTCCCGCGAGCGTGGCTGTCGTGGTTCAAGCGGCAGTTTGAAACCCAATCTACGGATCGCAGCGGACTGGCCACACAGCGGGTTCACGAACGGATACGCTAGAGCACTCGGAGGTTTCCTTCTCGGTCAGGGGCGGACGTCCCGCGATGGGAAGGTCTCCTTTCCGCAAGAGGTTCGGAAGGAGTCGGGGGAGCCGCAACGCCAATGAGATGTTCACGAAGGCAGGCCACGGGCGGTCTCGCGGCTGCGGTGATGCTGAGTGGGCTGCGGGGCGCGAGCCGGGCAGCCGGGGCGGTGGAGGTGCCGGTGCGAACGATCACCCGCGGCCCGCGGCACCACTGGTTTGCCTACTACGACAAGCTGCAGTTTGATCCGCAGGTGCGGTACTGCCTGGGCAACGCGGTCGGGTTTGAGCACCGCTCCCCGACGGCCGCCGACGCGATCGAGGTGGGCATGGTCGATCTGGCCGATGGTGACCGCTGGATTCGCCTCGGCGAGTCGCGGGCCTGGGGCTGGCAGCAGGGCTGCATGCTGCAGTGGGTTCCCAGCCGCGATGGGCTCGTGATCTACAACGATCGCGAGGCGGAAGGCTACGTGGCCCGCGTGCACGAGGTGGCCAGTGGGACGACCCGCACGCTGCCGACGGCCGTCTACGCCCTCTCGCCCGATGGCCGCACCGCGGTCGCGACCGACTTCCGCCGCATCAACGAGCTCCGCCCCGGCTACGGCTACGCCGGGCTTGCCGACCCGTGGACAGGTGAGACGGCTCCGGCCGAGGTGGGCGTGCAGCGGGTCGATCTGGAAACCGGTGAGATCACGATGCTCGTGTCGCTTGCCGACATCCTCGACGTGCCCTTTCCAGGTGGCTTTGGCGAGGGCAAGCACTGGTTCAACCATCTGCTCGTGTCGCCCGACGGCCGTCGCACCATCTTCTTGCACCGCTGGCAGAAGCCCACGGGCGGCTGGAACACGCGGATGTTTACGATCGGCCTCGACGGCTCCGGCCTGCGCGAGATCAACCCTGGGGCAGGCATGGTCTCGCACTTTATCTGGCGAGATGCCCAGCAGATCCTTGCCTGGACGCGGCATCCAGAGTTTGGCGGCTGCTTCTGCCTGCTGGAAGACGCGGCCGACGGCCGCATCGAGCCGGTGGGCCGCGAGGTGATGACCAGGGATGGCCACTGCACCTCCCTGCCAGGCAACGCCTGGATCGTCAACGACACCTATCCGCAGGGTGCCGATCGACTGCAGACGGTCTATCTCTATGAGGTGGCCACGGGCCGCCGGGTCGACCTCGGCAGCTTTGCCTCACCCGAGGCCTATCGAGGTGAATGGCGGTGCGACACCCACCCACGACACAGCCCCGACGGCCGCTTTCTCTGCATCGACTCGCCCCACACCGGCACAGGCCGCCAGATGCATCTGCTCGATCTCAGCGGCATAATCCCGCCCACAACGAGCCTTCCATGAGCCCTGGCGGCCATGGAAGGCTGATCTCAGGCGGCCCTTCGCCGCACCATCGCCATCGCCCACCCCGCACCTGCGACACATCCGACCGCAGCAAGCCCAACCGCGACTCCCACCACCGCCTCGATGGCCAGCCCTGCAGCCGAGAGCACCAGCCCGTCGCCGATGAGCGGCGCAAGGCCATGCCGAACGTCTTCCACGAGGTGGTGCACCGCCGACAGCTCATGGCTGATGATCCCGCCGCCCACCAGAAACATCGCCGCGGTGCCCACCACCGAGAGCGTTCGCATCAGCCAGGGCGCCATCGAGAGGATTGCCCGGCCCATGCTCTGCGACACCGCCGATTCCCCAGCAGCCAGCGCCGCCCCAAGGTCATCGAGCTTCACAATCGCCGCCACGAGCCCATACACGCCGACCGTCATTGCCGCAGCGATCGCCGCGAGCACACCGAGCTGTGTGGCCAGGGGCTTCTCCGCGACAACGCCGAGGGTGATCACCACAATCTCAGCTGAGAGGAT
>CALCGM010000413.1 GCA_937900985.1 uncultured Planctomycetaceae bacterium
AAGAGGGCAGACCATGGGATCATGCTCGTTGGTCCGTGCGGCTCGGCACGTCCGAACCGCACGGGCGCGAGACCCTAGCAACCCTCGGCGGAGCCGACAAAGCCAGTTCCGACATTGCGGAGCCGATCCACCGCAGCCGGGGCCCACGCTCGCAGCCGGCTCACGGCTTGCCGAGCAGGTCTCCCAGCTTCTTTTCCAGGTCTGTGATGATCACGTTGCGATCGACCACGTTGCCCTCTGCGTCGAGCAGGAGCATCGTCGGCAGCGTGAGCACGCCGAGGTCTTCGGCGAGCCGTCCGTCGAGCCCACCCTCCTCATGCAGCTGCACCCAGGGGATCGAGCTGCCCTTGAGATACGCCGCGAGGGTCTCGCGGTCGGTATCGAGCGAAATCCCCACCACCGCAAACCGCTTTGGCCCGAAACTCTCGCGGAGTTCACGGATGCGGGCGATGTCGACCTTGCAGGGCTCGCACCAGCTCGCCCAGTAGTGGATCAGCACCGGCATGCCCTTGAGGCTCGCCAGGCTGAAGGAGCGGCCATCGACCGTCGTGCCGGTGAGGGGCAGGGGCTTGCCCACGCTCTCCAGCCGTCGGGCCGCCCCGCGGGCCTTGCGGGCGGCAGCCGTGTCGGGAAATGCTTCGGTGATCTGCAGGTAGCGGTCGACGGCCGCCTGCTCGTTGCCGGAAAACTCCTCGGCAATCCCGATCTGGAGCATGGCTTCTGCAGCGTCGGGCGACTCCGGATACGCCATCACAAAGGCGTCGAGATCGGCAAGCCAGGCATTCTGCACAGCCTCGAGATCCGCATCCTCAGCGAGCATGCCTGCGGCATAGCGGGCAGACGCCAGGCGAAAGGCCACAAAGCCTCCCAGGTCGGGATCCGCCGCCACGCTCGCGGCAAGCTGCTGCAGCCGCTCGATCCCATCGTCGATCGCCCCCTCCTGAACCGCCGCCGCGATTGTTTCGGCGAGCTGCCGGATCCAGAAGTCGCGATCGTCGGCCGACGAAGCGGCCACGATCTTCTCCAGCACCTGCAGCTGCTGGGCGATCAGCGGCGACCGCTCGGCAGGCCCAGCCTCCATCAAGCCATCTTCGGCGGTGCGAAGCATCTCGAGGAGCGGCTTGAGGGCATCGCTCACCTGCGGACCGGCGGCCTGAGAGGCCGGCATCCGCGGCGAGAAGAAGGCCAGTGGCTCACGGATTTCCCCGCCTTGGCCGGGCAGCTGCGGCAGATCGACCGGCCGCCAGGCCTCGCCGCACCGCACCAGCGATCCGACAAACACCTGCCCCGTGCCCTCGGCGGTTTCAAAGAGGGCCACGACATTGTCGTAGGCCATCACATCGGCCAGCAGGGCCTCGCCGTCGGCGGCAATCACCCCCGGCAGGGCGGAAAGCATGTTGTTCCACCGAGCGTCGCGGCCCACCTGCTGCTGGCCAGCCGCCAGATCGGCAAACCCCTCGGCGGCCGCCACGGTGCGGCTTGTCAGGGTTTCCAGCCGCTCGCCGCGGAACCCGGCAGCCTCCAGCTCCTCCCGGGAGGGCAGCAGCCTAGTGAAGCCGCGAATGTTGCCGGTGGCGAGCGCGGCGACGATTTCCGCAGTCGCTTCTTCGGCAGAAATGGTCTGCCAGCGGTCGATGGTGCCGTCTTCGTTGTCGTCGATGCCCCAGCGGCTGCCGGCCTCTCCCAGCCAGCGGGCCTG
>CALCGM010000414.1 GCA_937900985.1 uncultured Planctomycetaceae bacterium
CTTGTCAGGAATCGGCTTTCGGATGGCAGAAACTGCCGATTCGGCTGGGCTGGCTGTTGGCGGGGCGGAGGATTCCTCGGGC
This sequence comes from uncultured Planctomycetaceae bacterium, assembly GCA_937900985.1. Lineage (GTDB taxonomy): Bacteria > Planctomycetota > Planctomycetia > Pirellulales > UBA1268 > M30B53. The sequence continues at coordinate 83 of CALCGM010000414.1, forward strand.
GGAGCCGTGGCCTCGGCGTTGCGCTTGGTGGCCTGCTCTCGGATCGCCTGCCGGGCGGCGTCGAGGCGGTCGGGCCAGGCGAACGTGGGAGCCGTTGCCGGGTCGTAGCCGGCCAGGTGGCCATGCAGCCGCGTGGCGGGCTTTGTGTAGCGGAGCTGCGTGTCGCCAAAGACTTCTCGGCAGAGTTCGGCGAGCCCTGGGTCGTAGGCGATCAGCTCCTCGCGGGTGTCGACATGGTTGTGGTCGTGATCGTTGGTGCGGTTGTTGTCGAACCACGACTGCACGCCTTCGGCGAAATACTCGTGGTGGTTGACGCTCGCATACACGCCCTTCCAGAGCCCTGCCGCCATCGCCCGCTGATAGCTGCCGCGGAGCCGCTCGTCGAAGGTTGGGTCGACATTGGCCATGCCACGAAGATGGATGTTGTGGGCCAGTTCGTGAATCAGGATGCACTCGGCAGCGTAGGGGTCGCCGGGATACCCAAGCAGGTTTTCTTCGCCGCACGAACAGAACGGATCCCGCTCGCTGCCGCCCATGCCGCGGGCCCTGGCGTCCCAGTAGTCCGCGGGCGGGAGCGTGGGAAGGCCGGGCGCGGCCTGTGCGGCCAGGTGGGCAAACTCGGGCTGGTCGGTGGTGAACTCATCGTGGGCGAGGATGCACAGCCGCGAGCCACTCGCGATCATCGCCTGCCGCACGTCGGGCCGCTGGCGGAGCATCTGATCGACGAGGAAGGCGGCTTCCTCCAGGGCGAAGGGGCTCACCCGCGACGAGGCGACGATCGGAAAGCCTCCCGCTTCCCGCCGCTGCGAGTAGAAGGCGGGAATCCCCGCGGCATCGGGAGGCGCAAACCGCACTGCCTGCACGGGAACTTCGCTCGTGACCCGTGTCTCGGTGCCGTCAGACTGCCCGATCACGACAAAGCGATGGCCGAGGGTGGTGCTGAGAAAGGACTGCCCGCCGGGAGGAATTGTGCCATTGGAGATTCGCTCGGCATCGTTCCTGAGCCAGAGCACCTCCACAGGCTGCGGGCTGCCGTTGATCACCTGCAGCATGGCATCCCGCGGGGTTTCGGCGGACGAGGGCTGCTGCAGGATGGCAAGCAGGGCGAAGGCGATGGCCGCCACGATCGAGGTCTTCTGCATTGGTCGGTCCAGGAACCTGTCTGGTGAACTCTCGCAGCCGAAAGTCTACCGCCGGACGCTCGCGTTTCTGCGGTCGGTTCGCTACGCTTTTCAATGTTCTCGGGGGAGGGCGTTTTCAGTGCTTGCAAGGCTCACGGTCTGGACCGGCGGCAACGCGTGTTGGTTGCCGTGTCGCGTCTCGTGAGGTGAGCCGACGGACGTGAAACTTTTTGTCGTATCCAACGTTTGAGCGTTGGGGAATGCGGTTCGAAGGCGAGGTTTTTTCGTTCACGAAAATCTCATGAGGCTGCCTGCACATTGGGAAGGTAAAAGACTCGGTCATGCGACACAGACACACCATTCTCGCCGCGGTTGCGGCCTGCCTGTTGGCGTCGACAGGCTTCGCCCGTAGCCCCGAAGCGGCCACCAAGACCGCGCTCGATGCCTACATCGCGGCTCCCGATCCCAGCTACTCGTGGAAGGTGGCCAAGACCATCGGCGGCAATCCATCGACGACCTCGATCATCAGACTGCGATCACAGTCGTGGCGAGCTCCCGGTGAGGTTGACCGCACGGCCTGGGAGCATTGGCTGGTGGTCGTGAGGCCCGAGCAGCTGAAGACCGACCGGGTGTTTCTGATGGTCGGGGGCGGCGGAAACGACCGGCCCATGCCGGAGGGGGCGAGCCCCATGATCCATCAGATTGCCGAAGCCACAGGCAGCATCGTGGCCGAACTGAAGATGGTTCCCAATCAGCCGCTTGTCTTTCACAGTGACGGCGAGAGGCGGGTCGAAGACGATCTGATTGGCTACTGCTGGGCTGAGTTTCTGGAGACCGGCGACGCCAACTGGCTGCCTCGTTTGCCGATGGTCAAGAGCGTTGTCAAAGCGATGGACTGCCTGCAGGAGTGGTCGCGGGAGCAGGGCACGCCGGTTGAGAAGTTTGTGGTGGCGGGAGGTTCCAAGCGTGGCTGGACCACCTGGATGACCGGCATCGTCGATCCGCGGTGCGAGGCGATCGTGCCGATCGTGATCGATGTTCTCAACGTCGACAAGTCGGTTCGCCATCATGGCGCGGTCTACGGCTTCTGGGCGAAGGCGCTGGGCAACTATGTGCAGCACCACGTTCTCGCGCGGTTGGATCACCCCCGGATGCCGGATCTCTACGCGGTGGCCGATCCGTTCTCGTATCGCGAGCGGCTGACGCTGCCGAAGTATGTGGTGAATGGCAGCGGCGATCAGTTTTTCTGCCCCGATTCCTCGCAGTTTTATTACGACGAGCTGCCAGGGGAGAAACATCTCCGCTACGTACCCAATGCCGACCATTCCGTCGACAAGAACCCCGACGCTGTGCCGAGCATCGTGGCGTTCTACCAGATGGTGGTCAGCGGAAAGCCCAGGCCGAAGCCGTCCTGGACGTTTGAGCCCGACGGGGCGATTCGCGTGACCAGTGACGTCGATCCCCAGGAGGTGGTTCTCTGGCAGGCAGCCAATCCTGAGGCTCGCGATTTCAGGCTGATGACGATCGGGCCGGCATGGCAGCCAACCACGCTGGAGCGACAGGCCGACGGATCGTGGGTGGGGCGGCCAAACCGGCCAGAGAAGGGCTGGAATGCGGCCCTTGTTGAGCTGGCCTACGACTCGGGCAGCCCCTTTCCGTTCAAAGTGTCGACTGCCGTCCGCATCACGCCCGACGTGCTTCCGTATCAGGATGTGGATCCGACGACTCTTCCGTTTGAAGGTTCGCTGGAGTCCACAGAGCCCGACCAAGCGAAGAAGACCGTGGCTGCGGGCACATGATGGGAGTTTCCAGCCAGGGTGTTGCGGAAACACGTTCAGCAGGGATAGGCTGAGGCGGGGTTGATGGGGTGAAAAACATCGTCTCGCCAGTGGTGGGTTCGATGGCGAGCGTGAGTGTGCACCGAGAGTTGTTGAGCCATCCTGCGTCGATTGGGTCGTTGGGTCGTTTTTTGGTGTCCAGGGATTCGTTCTTTTCATTCATCCGGGGTTGCTCGCTCCAGCAATGTGCGGAACGGGTGAAACCCCGAGCGCTCAGGGAGGTTTCCGATGCGCCATCGTTGTTTCTGGGATCGCGGCAGTGTGCGGGGGGCGAGTGCCCGTCGCGGCTTCACGCTGGTTGAGCTCCTCGTTGTGATCGCCATCATCGGCGTGCTTGTTGGGCTGCTGCTGCCGGCAGTGCAGTCAGCCCGCGAGGCGGCCCGTCGTTCGCAGTGCTTCAACCATCTCAAGCAGGTTGGGCTCGCGCTCCACAATCATGAGAGCACGTTTACCTACGTTCCTGCCTGGCAGAAGTGGGTGCCGGAGCCGACCAATCCGCCCAGCCCGCTCTACAACCTGACGGGCGACGCCCAGTACACCTTCAGTGCCCTTGGTCAGCTGCTGCCGTTCCTCGAAGAGGGCAACATCCACAACATGTTCGACCTCAAGCGGCCGCTGCTTGATCCTGTCAACCTGCCGCCGCCGTGGCCAGGCGGTCAGAACAATCCCACGTCGATGGCGGATATCAAAACCTTTCTCTGCCCCTCTTCGCCAGCGACGAGGGAGGAGTCGGACTATGGTCCGTACTTTGCCGCCGTGGGAATGTCAGGTTCGTTCATCCTGCCACGGACAGATTACGCTCCACTGCGGGGCATTCACTCGACGCTCAATGCCTGTGCCGGTTTGACTGCGACCACCACCGACAACGCGATGCTGGGAACCGCAGACTCGAGGGTGAAGAGCACCGTGAAGTTTGGCGAGGTGAAGGACGGTCTTTCCAAGACGCTCTGCTTCACCGAGATCGCGGGAAAGCAGGGCATCTGGTTTAAGGGGAGGAACATCGCGCAGCCTCCGAACACCATCAACCTCAACTCATTTTACGGCGACTGGAATATCGCCCGTCATCCTCGCGGACTGTCGGGTGCGAACCCCGCCAATCCGCAGGAGCCGGGCTGCTCCAACATCAACGTGCTCAACTCGGACAATCCCTATGGGTTTCATCCGAGCGGTGTGGTCACGCTGCGTGGCGATGGCTCCGTGATGTTCCTCAATGAAGAGGTCTCTCCGCAGGTCTTCGTCGGCTTTGTCACCCGCAACGGGGGCGAGGCGTTTAGCCTCGACTAGAGCCGAATCCTTTCTTGGAAGAAATGAGAACGAGCATGTCGTTGATGCGATTGACACCGACGGTCTGGCTGGGAGCGGTGCTGCTCTCAGCCACCTTCGGGTGTGGTGGAAGCGGTGAGACGCTGATTCCGGTGACCGGAAGCGTGGCCGTGGATGGGCAGCCCGCCGAGGGGGTGGTGCTGCTTTTCCATGGTGGCAACGGCGTGAGCACCGCAACGAGTGACGCCTCGGGAAGTTTCTCGACCGTCACCAACGGAGAGTCCGGCATGCCTGCTGGCAGCTATAAGGTGACGGCGAGCTGGCCGGAGCCGGTGACGTTTGGCAGCGGCGGAATGGGGGAAACCCCGGATACGCCCGACCGGCTGGGGGGCACATTTATGGTGCTCGGTCAGTCCAAGATCTCCGTCGAGGTTGACAGCAGCACGACCGAACTTCCGCCGATTGAGCTCTCAACAAAGTAAGGCACTGTGACAACGAGCGAGGCGGCAGGTGGCGAGAGGCTGCCTGCCGCCTTTTTTTTGGGTGTTGCAGGTCGAGATCGCTGAAATAGCCGCCATGGCGATCGACTTGCACGCCGGCCAAGACTTCGTATAGACTTGGCACGTGTCTCGGGGGTGGTTGGCGGTTTTCATTCTTGCGCCATTGTTTGCGCCGAATCTCTCGAGGCTGCAGCTGCATTTTTTCTTGATGCGTTCTCTTCTCTAGGAGTGATCCCATGCAACTCGTTTCGCTTCCCAAGGCGATCCGCAGTCGGCGCGGCTTTACGCTCGTCGAACTGCTCGTTGTGATTGCCATCATCGGTGTCTTGGTGGGCCTCTTGCTGCCTGCCGTGCAGTCGGCTCGTGAGGCGGCCCGCCGCAGCCAGTGCCAGAACAACGTCAAGCAGATCATGCTGGCGATGCACAACCACCACGACACGAACGGGGAGTTTCCCCAGAGTGTCGGCTGGGGCACGACCTACGAGGCCTACTATTTCTCCGACAAGGTAAAGCTGCTTTCCTTTATCGAGGAGCAGACCATCTACGACGCCCTCGGCGACAAGAAGGGCGGCGCCTACCACCCCGGCTGGGGCAGCGGTGCTACGCCGGCGGCTAACAACGTCGCCCTCAACAATCGGGTGTCGACCTTTGTCTGTCCGTCGAGCCCGAATCGAATCGGTGATGGATCGGCGAACCACACCTACTCCATCAACATGGGCACGTCGCACAACGCACCCCACACGGTTTCCGGTGCGTCACACGCCGGTGAGACGCAGCACAACGGTATTGCGTCGTATCGCCATGAGGTCGACCCCTACGGTGACCCACCGGTGACGATGGGCTCGATCAGCGATGGCACGAGCAAGACCGCCGGCTATTCCGAGTTTGTGGTCGAAAAGTGGCACGGCAACATCACCAACAACAAGAAGATGATGCGGAGCCAGGTCTATAACTGGGCGCGGGGCAACTCGACGGCCGAGATGCGGCAGAGCTGCCTGAATCAGACCGCCCTCAACGATGGCGGTGGCGGCCGCATCATGCGTGGCGGCGGCTGGTCGTGGTCGTTTATGGCGGCTGGTGGTGCCTATTCGCACACCATGATGCCGAATGAGAAGAGCTGCCAGACCTGGGACGGCCCTGGTGGTGGCGACTGGTATGGATCCAACCTGCTCGCAGCGATGAGTGAGCATCCCGGTGGCGTCAACGTTGGCATGATGGACGGCGGGGTCCGTTTCGTGACCGACGACGTTGCCAATGACGTGTGGTGGGCCATGGGCACCCGCAACTGCGGCGAGGCTGCGTCCCAGTAGGCGAACGTGATGACCATGCGGCAGAGCTTTCAGTCGAGAGCAGGCCGAAGAAACTGCAAGGCGGGGCGGCCGGCAACGGTCGCCCCGCTTGTTTGCAGCGAGACCATGGCTGGAGCGGCAACGCTGCGAAATGGCCGCGTCGCAACAGTCCTTGTCGCGGCGGTGTTCGTGGCGGCAGTCTTCGCCGGCGGTGCATGGTGGTTTGCGAGCCGTGGGCTCGCAACTGCTGAGGGGCTCGCCAAGCATGGGCTCTGGCAAGAGGTGCATCAGCCACTCGCTCGCTACCGCTGGCTCCATCCGTCTGACGCCAGGGCCAACCTCTTGGCGGCAGAGGCATTAGTCAAAGACGACTCGGTGCCGTTGGGTCGACGAATCACCGACTCGCTCGCCTGCCTGGCCCGCATCCCCGACACGTCGCCAAACGCTGTGGATGCCCGGATTGCCGAGGCCCGTGTTGAGCTCTTTCTGCGGTATGAGCCGATGGCGGCCTCGCGCTCGCTTGCGCGGGCGATCGATCGTGAGCCCGCGTCGCTTGAGGCGCACCTGCTCTTGTGGAAGTTGCTGGAGCTCACTGGCAGGGCGGAGGAGACCGAGGACGTCTTCTGGCGGTGCTACGAGCTCTCACCTGAGCCGCAGCGGCCGCTGCGGCTGCGGGAGTGGTATGTCAGCCAGTTTTTTCCGCTGACCTCCACAGCAGAACTCGATCGACTGATGGGGTTTCGCGGGGCAGCCTCCGACCCGGGGGCTGCAGTGGAGCGACGGCGTTTTCAGCGGTTCCGCCTGGCGGAGCCCCAGGAGCCAGTGCCTCATGCGGCCCTGGCCGAGCTCTTTCTGCGGGAAAACGAGCCTGAGCTCGCCTTTGAAGTGCTCGATGAGGCAGCTGGGCAGATTCCGCAGGCAGCGCAGACCACTCCCTTCATTCTCGGCGTCGTGGTGGCGACGCTCTTAGAGCTCGGTGAAGTGGAGCCCGCCCAAGAAACCTTCGATCGGTGGCCGGAGCCTCGCGGGGGACGTCGATACTGGATGGTCCGCGGCCGCGTGCTGCAGGAGGCAGCAGACGACACGAGCGGTGCGGCCGAGGCCTACCGTGCGGCACTCGCAATCTGGCCCGGTGAGATCGACTGGCGAGCGAGAAATCGGCTCGCGGGCTGCCTTGCTCGGTCAGGGGAAACCGACGCGGCGGCCGCGGAACGGGAGCGGGTTCAGCGAATTCAGGAGCAGATCCCGCAGGAGCGGCTGCAGACCTTGCTCGATGCCCTAGGGGCTCCTGCGGATCCGCAGGTGGCTGCCGAAATGGCCTCGTTTTACCGCGAGATCGGGCGGGAGCGGGAAGCGGTCGCCTGGGAAGCCGTTGCCTGGACGGCGATGGGGGATCGCTAGACCAGAGGCTCTGAGGGGCTAAACTGTGCGTCTCGGGGGGCGTTCGCGGTAGCCAGTTTTTTTTAGCAGGCAGGAGCGACTGCTCTCCGTGGAAGGCCGTTGTGAAGCGGC
>CALCGM010000415.1 GCA_937900985.1 uncultured Planctomycetaceae bacterium
TCGCCTCCCTCTTTGGCCGCCGCCGGTTCTTCTTCTTCGCTGTCGTCGTCTTCGTTCTCGTCCTCGCCTTTCAGCCACGCCTCGATGGCCGGTTTGCGCTTGTCAAACTCGGTGTAGAGCGCGTCGCCATGGGTGGCGTAGATCTCGGCGCGCAGCGCCTCGTCGCCGGCCACGCCGACCACGAGCTCACGAACGTCGACCGCTCCTCCCCCGCCCTGCGGCGGCCGGGCGAGTTCCACCCGCACGTAGCCGGCCTGGGCAACTGCCAGCTCACCTGCAGGCTCGGTGGCGAACGCCGCAGTCTCAAAACCGACCGGAAACGCCTGCCCGCCCGCCATCACGACAACACGGCCGGGCCCGTCGGCGGCGCGGCCCCGAATCGACAGCTGCACCGTGGCTGGCCGGTCAACCCGGAAGAACACGGCAGAGCGGTCGGCGGCGGCTGCCAGCTGCACGCTGCCGTCGCGACGAAACCCATCGCGGCTGGGTGCCGCCGCGGCATCCACGAAAAAGGCATTCCCAGCCAGAGGAATTGACCACTGGCCACCGCTGGCACACGTGAGTGAAAGGGCCGCCTGCACGGCCACGACGAGGCAGAGAACACATCGCATGCGAGCATCACCTAGAGTTGTGCGGATCAGCACAGAGTGTGCCACAACCGAGCGGTCAGCAGCAGTCGGAGCCATCCACGCCGCACTTCTCCGGGGCGAGACAGGCGGTGTGCTTGGTGCCCAGGGAGAAGAGCAGGCCCGACGGCGTGGCCTCGACGCCGCCCAGCGGATACTGCGAGATCACTCCCTCTTCGTATTCCACTTCCACCGGCAGCTCATCCGACTGCAGCAGCGGGCCGGCAGCTCGCAGAATCGACGCGAGGCCATGGATGGCTTTTTCCACGGACAGCTAGCCATCGGGCCAGATCTCGGGCTCGAGGCATGGAGCGTCCCAGCTGTCCTCGTCCTCGGCTGCCGCAGGGGCGTCGAGCAGGCCCACCATTCCGAAGCACCGCTGCTCAAGCTCATCAGCAAGCAGCTTCATCCGCCACTCGGCAATGCCGAGCTGACCAGCAATCTGCCGCACCGACCAGCCCTCGTGCAGCAGGTGCACCACCTCATCGACCACCGAATCATTGCGTTTCATGCTTCTGACTCCGCGGGGCGTAGGGACGAAAGCATGCACTCCCACATGCCTCTTCCCGCACGCTACGACCATCTTTGCCGAGCTGCAAGGATTTGGCGGAGAATCACACGAATCTCACGCAGGCCCACGTCCCACGATCGGCGGACGTGAGAACGCGGCCTAGCCGGCCTGATACGCCGGGAAGTCGGTGTAGCCCTCGCCACCCGCCGGGGAATACCAGGTGCTCATGTCGGGCAGGTCTGCCAGTGGCCAGCCGTTGCGACACCGTTCCACGAGGTCGGGATTGCTGAGGTAGGGCCGGCCGAAGGCGATCAGATCGGCCATGTTGGATGCCACAGCCTGCTCCGCCGTTTCAAACGTGTAGCCACAGTTGCCGATCAACGGCCCGCCAAACACGGTGCGAAAGTCGGAGAGCGTCAGTGGCTCTCCGAGGTTATGAAAGCCGAAGGCCAGGCCATCCATCACATGCAGATAGGCAAGCTCGGAGCCGTCGAGAAGGCCCGCCGCATGCAGAAACTGCTCACGGAAGTCGGGCGAGCCCATGTCGTTAAACACACCGTTGGGGGCAAGCCGCACGCCCACCCTGCCGGCTGGCCACTCAGCGGTCACAGCCTGCACCACATCCTGCAGCAGCCGGCATCGCTTCTCGATGCTGCCGCCGTAGTCGTCGATGCGGTGGTTGGTCTTCGATTGCAGGAACTGGTCAATCAGGTAGCCGTTGGCAGCGTGAACCTCCACGCCGTCAAAGCCGGCCTCGCGGGCTCGGGCCGCGGCCTTGCCGTAGTCGGCGACCACGCCTGGCAGCTCCCAGCTCTCCAGGGCACGCGGCACCTCATACGGCTTCTTCCCCTCAGGCGTGTAGATGCCGTCACCCTGGATCTTCACGGCAGAGGCCGACACCGGAGGCCGGCCGTCATGGAAATCGCTGTGCGAAGCCCGCCCCATATGCCAGAGCTGCAGGAAGATCCGGCCGCCCGCCGCGTGCACCGCCGCCGTCACCTCTTTCCAGCCAGCCTCCATCGCATCGGTGTAGATGCCCGGCGACTCCCGCCAGCCGTTGGCCTGCTCGGAAATCGTGGTGGCCTCGGAGATGATCAGCCCTGCCGAGGCCCGCTGGGCGTAATACTCCGCCATGATCGCGTTGGGAATCCGCTCGCTCCCCGCCCGCGCCCGCGTGAGCGGCGCCATCACAACACGGTTGGGCAGAGTGAGACCGTGGAGATCAAACGGCTGAAGCAAGGCTGAGCGTGTCATGGGTGGGTTCGCCTGAGTCATGGTGTTGGTCGTGGAGCATCCTCGCACGTCGATGCACTCGGGACAGCGAACGGGCTCACGAGATCTGGGCAGTCGCCGAGGCTGATGCCGAGGGCTCGGGCAGCCTTGACGGCAGAGCCGTTTGGATCGACCCGCGAGAGGCCTCCGATCGCCTCAGCAATCGGTACGCTCTCAATGTCGGGTGGCCGGTAGCAGACCATTTGGCCAAGACGTCCCTGGTGGATCAGGCCCACGGCATGCGCTCCAAACTGGGTCGCGAGGACGCGGTCGAACGTGGTCGGATTGCCACCGCGTTGCAGATGCCCGAGCACAACCGTCCGCACCTCCCGGTGGAGCCTGCGGCCCACCTCAGCAGCGACCATTTCACCAATGCCACCCAGCTGCACCTGCTGGTGACCGTTGCTCCCGTCGGCAACCAGGCCGCCGTCAGGCAACGAAGCGCCCTCAGCCACGACAATCAGCGTGAAGTTTTTGCCAGCGGCGTCGCGGCGGAGCACCTTGCTGCAGACGTTTTCGTACGTCCAGCCGATCTCCGGCAGGAGAATCACATCGGCACCGCCGGCGATCCCTGCGTGGAGAGCGATCCAGCCGGCGTGTCGTCCCATCACTTCCAGAACCATCACCCGCTCATGGCTGGCAGCGGTGGTGTGCAGGCGATCAAGGGCATCGGTGGCGGTGGCAACGGCAGAGTCGAAGCCGAAAGTGAAGGCAGTGGCCCCCAGATCGTTGTCGATCGTCTTGGGAACGCCCACCACCGGGATTCCATATTCAAAGAGCTGCTGGGCAATGGCGAGCGAGCCGTCGCCGCCGACGCAGATCAGCCCACAGAGATTGAGCTGCCGCACGGTCGTGGCCACCTGATCGAGGATCGCCGGATCGATGGAAATCCGCTGATCCTCGCCAACCGTGGCCGAAAAGCGGCCCTTGTTGGTGGAGCCGAGAATCGTACCGCCCTGCGTGAGGATGCCCGCGGTGTTGCGGCGGTTGAGCGGCAGGTAGCTCACCGGCTCAATCAGGCCCTCATAACCCCGCAGAAAGCCGACACAGTCGTAGTTGAGCCGGACGGACGTTTTCACCACCGCTCGGATGACAGCGTTGAGACCTGGACAGTCGCCGCCACTGGTGAGAATGCCGATACAAGGCTTTGGTTCGGCCATGAGAGCCTCCGGGAAGATCGAGAAAAATGGGCGGAACGGTCCGGACCGCCTGTCCCGGAACGGGGGCAGCATACCGTTTTTCAGGCTGCCTGGCGGAGTGCGAGGCCCTTAAAACCTTGCCCTTGCCGTCGTGGGTAGGCAACAATACAGGCATTCCCGCTGATCGATCGTCTCCCCGTGTGATGGGCCTTGAGACGGTCCGCGGCTTGGCCGACCGCCGAGCCGGCGACGCGGGTGACCCTGCAGGAGGTTTCCCATGGGTTGCTCTGTCGCATCCCGCTGCTGCGCGTGCATCTGTGCCGTCGCCCTGACCGCTGTTGCCGTGGTGTTCGCGGCCAACACGACGGTGCTGGCGGCGGAAGGGATTTCGTTTGACCGCGACATTCGGCCGCTGCTCTCAGAAAACTGCTACGCCTGCCATGGGCCCGGCGAGCAGGAAGCCGGGCTGCGGCTCGACATGGCCGAACGGGCCACCGCGGAGCTCGACAGCGGGGCCCGGGCCGTGGTCGCCGGCAACCTGCAGGCGAGCGAGCTGATCGCGCGGATCGAGTCGACCGACCCCGACGTGGTGATGCCGCCGCCACACACCAACAAAACGCTCACCGACGAGCAGAAGGCCCTGCTGGCCCGCTGGATCAGTGAAGGCGCTCCTTTTGAGCTCCACTGGTCGTTCACGCCGATCGAGCGGCCGACCGTTCCCGACGCGGGGGACCCAGCGGCAGCCAGCCCCATCGATCGCTTTCTCGAAACGCGGCTGGTCGCAGAGGGCTACGAGCCGACCCCCGAGGCCGACCGCCGCACGCTGATCCGCAGGCTCTTTTTTGCACTCACCGGCCTGCCACCAGAGCCCGCGGACGTGGAGGCCTTCGTCAACGATGCCGCTCCGGACGCCTACGAGCAGCTGGTGGATCGGCTGCTGGAAAGCCCGCACCACGGGGAAGAGATGGCCCGGCACTGGCTCGACGTCGCCCGCTACGCCGACACCCACGGACTCCATCTTGATAACGAGCGGCAGATGTGGGCCTACCGCGACTGGGTCGTGGAGGCCTTCAATGCCAACCTTCCCTACGACGACTTCCTCATCTGGCAGATCGCCGGCGACCTGCTGCCAAACGCCACGCGTGAGCAGCAGATCGCCACAGGCTTCTCGCGGTGCAACGTGACGACCAGCGAGGGCGGCTCCATCAACGACGAGCTCCTCTTCCGCTACGCCGTCGACCGCACCGCCACGGTCACCAACGCCTTCCTCGGCCTCACCGGCCAGTGCGCCGTCTGCCACAGCCACAAGTTTGATCCGATCAGCCACAAGGAGTTTTATTCCCTCTACGCCTTCTTCAACTCCGCCGCCGACCCAGGCTTTGACGGCAACGTGCTCGTCACGGCACCGTCGATTCCCGTGCCGAGCGATGCACAGGAACAGCGGCTGGCAGAGCTGGAGGCAGCACGGCCGGAACTGCAGGCCGAGCTCGATGAGGCGGTGGCAGCGGTGGCCTACACCGATCCGGCGTCGCTCGACCCGAAGCCCGAGCCAATCCGCACCGAGTCGATCTGGCTCGATGACGACTTTCCGGCCAGTGCCAAGGTGCAGAGCTCTGGCGGCGAGATCAGCTGGCTCGACGGCGACGCCGCAGCGGGCGTGCTCTCCGGTAGGAGGAGCCTCGAGCGAACCGCCACCGGCATCGCCCAAGACTTCTACCAGGAGGGGGCCGAGCCGATCACCCTGCCGGCCCATGCGGAGATCTTTGCCCACGTCTGGCTCGATCCAGCGAATCCCCCGAAGTCGGTGATGCTGCAGTTTCATGTGGGGGGCTGGAATCACCGAGCGGTGTGGGGCGAGCCCAATGCGATTGAGTGGGGCGAGCTCGGCAAGCCCTCGCGGCACCATGCGGGCGACCTGCCCGCCACGGGCGAGTGGGTGCGTCTGAGCGTTGCGGCCTCCGCGATGGGGCTGGAGGCTGGTGCCACGATCAGCGGCTTTGCCCTCACGCAGTTTGACGGGCATGTCCGCTGGGACCTGGTGGGCGTGGAGAGCGTCAACGATCCCACGACCGATCCGGCCCAGTCGCTCGCTGCCTGGTGGGCTGAGCGGACAGACAAGGAGAAGATCGACGACGTGCCTGAGCCGCTCCGCGACCTCGTCCGGCAGGGGCCGGAAAAAACCAGCGAGCCGGCGGATCTGGAGAAGGTTCGCAGCCACTGGATGCGAAAGGTCTGGGCCGCGAAGCCCGAGCCGCTCGCCTCGTGCGTGGCCGCCCTGGAGGCCAACGACGCGGCGACCACAGCCCTGCGGAATGAGATTCCCAAGACGTTTGTGTTCAACGACCTGCCAGAGATGCGGGAAAGCTTCGTGATGCAGCGCGGGGCCTACGACAAGCCGGGTGAAAAGGTTGAGCGGGGCACGCCCGCCTTCCTGCCGCCGCTGGTGGTTGGCGACGATGAGGTGCCCGACCGGCTCGACCTCGCTCGCTGGCTCGTGCTCCCCGAGCAGCCGCTGACGGCCCGCGTGGCCGCCAACCGCCTCTGGCAGCAGTTTTTCGGGATTGGCCTGGTGAAAACCAGCGAAGACTTCGGCATGCAGGGCGAGCCGCCGAGCCACCCCGCCCTGCTCGACTGGCTGGGTGCGGAGTATCGCGAGAGCGGCTGGGACACCCGCCACATGGTCAAGATGCTGGTCACCAGCCGGGCCTTCCGCAGGTCGAGCGAGGCTACTCCGCAGCAGATCGTGGGTGATCCCGAGAATCGGCTGCTGGCCCGTGGCCCACGGTTTCGCTTGGACGCCGAGCAGATCCGCGACAACGCGCTGGCCGTCTCCGGGCTGATGGTGGAAACGATGGGCGGCCGAGGCACGCGGCCCTACCAGCCGCCAAACATCTGGGAGCCCGTCGGCTTCGCCGGCTCCAACACGCAGAAATACACACAGGACTCCGGCGATGCCCTCTACCGCC
>CALCGM010000416.1 GCA_937900985.1 uncultured Planctomycetaceae bacterium
CGTCGCAGAAGGCACCGCCATGGTCTTCACCCGCGGCGTGATGCTGCCAGTGCCAGGCTCGTAGGCCTCCTCGTGCACCTCGGCCTTCGATCACGCGGAACTGGCACGCACTGAAGAAGCCGCTGGCCGTTTACATGGATGTGCACGTCCCGGCGAGCATTTCGGCGGGACTTCGTCGAAAGCTCATCGATGTCCGCACTGCCCAAGACGACTCCGCAGACCGAATGCCGGACGACGATCTGCTGCCACGGGCAACAGCCCTTGAACGAGTCTTGCTCACGCAAGACGCCGACTTCCTCGAGATCGCAGCGCGAAGTCAGCGGCACGGCATTGCCTTCAGTGGAATCCTGTTCGCTCGACAGGGAACGCCGATTGGACAGCTGATCGAGGCCGCCGAACTCTGCCTGGCGGGCATGTTAGCGGACGAGTTTCGCAACTGCCTGGTTCATCTCCCGTTTCGATAGCCGCTGGATTTCTCACGTCCTTGGGCTGTCGGTCAGCCGCTTCGAAACCCGCCGCTGATCGCCACTTGAAAACCGGCCATCGTCACGGCACATTCCGACCGAGAGGTCTTCAAGCGGTAGTTCCGCTCCGTGCCGTGCCGCGTGGCGACGCATGTTCGCGGCCCCTGCGGAGTGCACTGGTTCGCTACACTCAGGCTTTCAGCCCCCTGATCCGTGCGGGAACGTGAGGATTCCAGATGCAGTCAGTCGGCGTGTTTCACACCAAGGGCGGCGTTGGGAAGAGCGCCGTCACCGTCTTTCTTGCCGACTTCCTTTCGAGTCTTCATGAGCGACGACTCCTCGTTGTGGATCTCGACCCTCAGGGGAGTTCAACGCGAGCGTTGATTCCGGAGCCGCGTCTTAAAGCAGCCTTTGACGAGGGACGGTCGCTGAGCAAGGTGCTCGCCGCAACGTCCAAGGGAAAACTCACACGAAAAGCTGTTGAGCATGCCATCATCCGTCGCCCAGCCACGACCAAGCCCCGCAGGGGGTCTGTGCCACTGGCTGAGGTGGCAGTGCTCGCCACCGAGCCACGAGGCTACCGATCGCTCGCCGATGTGATGGGAGAACTGCCGAAGGCCGAACGGAAGAAGCACCTCTCCATGCTACGGAAAGTGCTCGACGAGGTGGCTGATGACTTCGATCTCGCGTTGATCGATTTTCCGGGGTCAGAACTCCCGTTTTGGACATTCATGGGGCTACGGGCAACAGACTTCTGGCTGCTGCCAGAGATTCCAGACTACTTCAGTGCTGCTGCTGTCGACCTTGTGACCGACTCCGTTTTGCAGACGCGAGTGCTCACGGGCCATGCCGTCAAACCGCTCGGGACGTTGCTCACCATCTGCCCCAACCGCTCAAGCACGGTGTACAAGAAAACCCGCACGGCGCTCGCTCATCTTGAAACCCTGGCTGCAATACCGCCGCTGTTTCCCAAAGACTGCGAGATTCTCCATCGGCCCGACGCACAGAAGGCTCTCGACTGGGGGACGGAGCAGCTCTCGACGCTCTCGCAGCGGTATGGTGCGGCGAGCAGCCCGTTTCATGTTGGGCTGCGGAAACTTGCGAAGCAGGTGCTCGCGCGGCTCGGCGATGTGTCAGATCGAGATCAGCTCTCGTTTGTTGCTGATCTGCGTCGCAAGCTGACCGACTACTGGCGATAGCCAGGCTGCTGCGGCGGAAGTGCCGTAGGCCGCAACGTCCGGACTGCGAGGTGGGCCAGGAAAATGAGGCCCTGGAGGATGAAAGACTGCTACGACAAATCAGGCTGGGATGCCGAGTGGTGGGCGCTCTGAGGGAGCCCCCATTTGCTGGAAGGTTTTTTCGGCCTTCACGAAGGTTGAGCGGCACTTGGCTTGCGGCCCGCGAGCCCTCCTCCGCAGTCGCTGAAAACTGGCCGCCTCGGTCGGTGTTGAAGGTCTCGGGCGGCAGGCTGTGTACGGAGATCACTCCGAGGATTGACTGCAAATGCGCACACGCGTACACTCACCGGAGCGGT
>CALCGM010000417.1 GCA_937900985.1 uncultured Planctomycetaceae bacterium
CTGCGAGCGTTTTGCAGCTGGTCGTTGAGCCCACCTGGCTTGACGATCTCGTCTTTCCAGTTGGTGTGCGTGGAATACAGCGCCACTCCAAAGCTCATGAACACCAGGCTCATGATGAAGACGGCGAAGACAAAGATTTTACCGATAATATTCATGCGCTCACCACAGGCAGGTGCTGCGAGGTCGACCGCCCCATGCGACCACCATAGTTGTCAATCGGCAGGGGGGTCAACGCGTCTGGAAGACATTACCGGCTGCCCGCAACCTCTCGCACATCGGCCCTTCTCCCCAGAAAAACCGTTTTTTCGGCAGGATTCTGCGGCCGCACGCTCCCCGCGAGCCAAAAAAACACCGCAGTCAGCCCAGCCAACCCCGTTGGCACGGTTCCCCAAATCAGAAAAGGACTCCACCGTCCGTCGGGTATCACCTCCGCCCGAACCGTCGCGGTGGCCCGCTTGGGCCCTCGCTGCCGCACTCGGCCTGAGCCGTCGATCCAGGCGGAAATCCCCGTGTTGGCGGCCACCACAATCGGCGTCCGCACCTCGACCGCCCGCAGCATCGCTGCGGCAAGATGCATGTCGAGCTCGCTCGAGCCCCAAAACCAGCCGTCGTTGGTGAGGTTGGCGATCACATCGGGCCGCTTCCGCTGCTCAGCGAGGCTTCGCACCATCATGCGGATCGCCCGCGGCAGGGTTGTCTCGTAACAGATCGTGGCCGCTACCTCGAAGCCGGCCACCTCAACGGCCAGCGGCCGCGTGCCGGCGGTCAGCCCGGCGGGGAGTGGCGTGAGGTTGTAGAGCCAGGGAAAACGGTCGGCCAGCGGCACGTATTCCCCGAACAGCACGGGATACATCTTCTCGTAGCAGCCCAGGGGCGTGCCCTCGGGATCGAGAAAGAGGCCGCAGTTGTAGTTGCGAACCCCCGTGGCGGCTGCCGGCGTGAATACCTGTTTGTCGAGGCCCACGAGCCAGGTGCTGCCGTAGCGGCGGGCAAAGGCTGCCAGCGGCTCGAGGCGTTCGGCGGTGAGCTGCTCTCTGGCAGCGGCCTGCCGTTGCGCGTGATCGGCATCGGCCTCGATGCGACCCGCCATCTGCAGCGCCTGCTCAACCACCGCCTCCGGCAGCACCTCAGCCGGATCGATCTCGAGCAGCCCCCACCGCCACATCGTCTCCGGCCAGACGATCAGATCGGGGGGCTCGCCAGCAGCCAGCCCGTCGATGGTCAGGTCGTCATACTCGCGTGCGACTCGCTGCGCCCCGCCGGGATCCTGTTTGAGCTGGGTGTCGATCGAGCCCTGCACGAGCAGCACCCGCAGCGGCGTTGCTGTCGCGGCCGGCGCACTCGCGAGCCGCCACTGGCCATAGCCCAGGGCAGCCAGCAGCAGGCCACAGGCCGTCGCCACACATCTCAGGCGTTGCCACAGGCCGGGACGCCCGGCTGCCGCAGGCTTGGCAATCGCTTCGGTCAGACACGCGGCCACGGCCATCACCAGGCCGCTGAGTCCGATCGCCCCAAAGAGATCGGCTGTCTGCAGCACGGCCGGCCAGTGCACCTGCGTGTCGCACAGGCCTCCCATCGTGAAGCCGCCCAAGAGCCAGCCACGCAGGTGCTCCGTGCCGACCCAGGCCAGCGGCGCCGCCACGGCAAACGGCAGCCGGGCATGGCTGACCAGCCGCCGTGTCGCCGCCACCCAGAACGGCACAAAGCATGCCAGGTAGGCAGAGAGGACAACCCAGCCGATCGACGTCGCCGGGTGGGGCAGCCGCAGCCAGTGCAGCACAGCGAGCCAGGAGAGCCCGCCACCACACCACAACGCGAGCCACTCGCGACGGCGAAACGGTCGGCACTGCCGGGCCAGCCAGAGCCAGGGCACGGCCGCCACCCAGGCGAGCCACCACAGGTTCAGCGGCGGCTGGGCGGCCGCCATCGTGGCCGCCCCACCAAGGGCGAGCCACCAGCAGCTTTGATCAGTCGCCACACCCCCGCCGCCGGCAGCGGCACGCTGGTTCTCAGCTGGCTGGCTCCTCACGGCCTCGACTCCGCGAACGCCACGAACACAGCCAGCCGCTCTCCCGGCTCAACCGGCTGATCCTCATCCACGAGCTGCCGCTCAAGCCGCCCGGTGACCGGGGCGACCAGGTCGATCGTGGCCGCTCCCGCCACCAGCTGCACCACCCGGTCTCCCGCGAGAACCGTCGCCCCCTCCTCCACCAGCCAGATGGCCACCGACACCATGCCGGGGGAAAACCCCATGGCGGGCACCAGCAGCTCATCCTGTGTGACCGCGTCGCTCATCGCTGGCCTCGGCTGCCGCGATCGAAGCCCCGCAGCCAGGAAAGCATCACGCGGCCAACCGTCTCCAGCGACGCCGCCGAGCAGTGCTCTGGCGTGTCGCGGGTGGTGTGCCAGTGCGGATAGTCGAAGTCGATGATGTCGCAGGTGGGGATGCGGGCGATCGTCCGCAGCGGAATGTGATCGTCTTCGACGGTCGGCCCAGGCCTCGGAAGAAACTCGCGGGCTCCAATCTCGGCAGCGGCCTGCCAGATTGAATCGACCAGCCGACGGGTCTCAGGCCAGGAGATGCTGTGCTGCTCCTGTGGGAGCAGCAGCTTCTCATCCCCCACCATGTCCAGCAGCACGCCGTAGCGATAAACATGCGCGGGAGGGTGCGACACATACCGCCGAGCGAAATGGATCGATCCCAAGAAGTAGGGATCGCGGCGATCGAAGACATACTCCTCCGCATCGAAGAAGACAAAGTCGACGCCGACATCTCCCGGCAACGAGGGCATGAAGCGGCCAAGCTCCATCAACACCGCGACACCACTGGCCCCATCGTTGGCTCCAAGAAAAACCCCTTTTGGATCCACCGGATCGCGGTCGGGAAAGGGGCGGGTGTCGTAGTGGGCGCAGAGCATCACCCGCTCGGTCCGCTGCGGATGAAAGGTGATGATCAGGTTTTCCATCGCCACCGCGTCGCCGCTGCGGCGATCACGGATGCGAAAGGGCTGCCGGGTGACCGTGGCACCAAGGGCCTCAAAATGCCGCACGATCATCGCCCGCTGCTTGAGCATCCCGGTCGACCCACTCGGCCGCGGGCCGATGTCACAGATCGCCTGGAGATGGGCGAAGGCTCGCTCACCGGAGAAGCTGCCTGCCGCCTCTGGCTCAGCGGCCGCCAGCTGGCCAGCAGGTGGCAGCACCGCAAGGGCCGTCAGCAGGATGGCCAGCATGGTTCGCAGGTGACACATGGCAGCAGACGGCTCGAGGGACAGCCGCGTTTCCAAAGGGCACGACGAGAGGGAGACCGCTCTGCACGCGAGCGTATCACGCTCGCCAGCGAGGCCGACAGGCCAAACGCCGCCAGGGCGGCACGAAAAGCGACGCAAACTGGTAGCATCGACAGCAGTGGACGCGGAACGGTGGGGGACACGCCGATGCCACTGGCAGCGTGTCGACCGGTCCGCTCCGTTTCGCTCATGCTTCCTCACGCTGTGCCCTGAGATGAACACGACTTGCCGACGCATCGAT
>CALCGM010000418.1 GCA_937900985.1 uncultured Planctomycetaceae bacterium
TCGCCGACTGGAATGGACCGTATGGAGGTGTGCCGCCGTTTGATCAGGTGACGCCCGCGGCACTCGGCCCAGCTCTTGAAGCGGCGATGGCTGAAGAACTGGCCGTGGTCGAGCGGATCGCTGCGGATCCCGCGGCAGCGAGCTTCGACAACACGATCGCGGCCCTCGAAAGGGCTGGCGTCGCCCTCGAACGCGTGGGCACGCTCTACTCAGTGTTTACGAGCAACCTCGCCGACAACGCTGTGCAGGCCGTGGAGCGGGAGATGTCGCCCAAGCTGGCTGCCCATGGAGATGCGAT
Organism: uncultured Planctomycetaceae bacterium; assembly: GCA_937900985.1. Lineage (GTDB taxonomy): Bacteria > Planctomycetota > Planctomycetia > Pirellulales > UBA1268 > M30B53. The sequence continues at coordinate 299 of CALCGM010000418.1, forward strand.
CGTGCAGAACGGTCGGCTGTTTGACCGCATCAAGGCGGTCTACGACGCTCGCGAGTCGTCTGGGCTCAGCGCTGAGCAGCAGCGGCTCACCTGGCTGACCTACACGAGCTTTGTGCGGCAGGGGGCGGCGCTCAGCGAGCCGGCGAAGAAGCAGCTGGCGGAGATCAACGGCAGGCTCGCCACGCTCACGACCGACTTCGCCCAGCATGTGCTGGCCGATGAAAACGACCGCTTTGTGCTCGTCGACGATTCCAGCCGGCTTGCCGGACTGCCTGAGCCGCTGGTTGCCGCTGCCGCGGAAGAGGCTACCCGCCGCGGAAAAACCGGCTGGGCGCTGGCCAACACCCGGTCGGTGATTGAGCCGGTGCTGACCCTCGCCGATGACCGCGGGCTGCGGGAAGAAGCCTGGCGGATGTTTGTCAGTCGAGGGGCGTTTGACGGGCCGACCAACACGCTCGGGATCATCCGCGAGGTGGTTCGGCTGCGTGCTGAGCGAGCCGAGCTGCTGGGATTTCCCACACATGCCCACTGGCAGCTTGAGCATGCGATGGCCCGCACGCCGCAGCGGGCGATGCAGCTGATGGAGGAGGTCTGGAAGCCGGCGGTGGCCACGGTCGCCCGCGAGGTGGAGGCGATGCAGTCGGTGGCGGATGCCGAAGGGGCCGAGATTGCGATCGAGCCGTGGGACTACCGCTACTACGCTGAGAAGGTTCGCATTCGCGACTACGACCTCGATGAGGCGGAGATCGTGCCGTATCTCCAGCTGGAGAAGCTCCGTGAGGGGATGTTTCATGTCGCGGCAAAGCTCTTTGGGCTGCACTTCTCGCCGGTGGCCGAAGGGAGCGTGCCGGTGTTTCATCCCGACGTGCGGGTCTGGGAGGTCTGCGATGCCAGCGGCGACCATGTCGGCCTGTGGTATTTCGATCCGTTTGCGCGGCCCGGCAAGCGGTCGGGGGCCTGGATGAGCGGCTACCGGCCGCAGGCCTCCTTTGATGGCGGCACAACGGCGATCGTTTCCAACAACTGCAACTTCACGAAGCCTCCTGTTGGAGACGCCGTGACGATTTCCTGGAGCGATGCCGAGACGCTCTTCCATGAGTTTGGCCACGCCCTGCATGGGCTCTCGTCGCGGGTTGGCTACCCAGCGCTCTCAGGCACCCGTGTGCCCCGCGACTACGTTGAGTTTCCCTCGCAGGTGCTCGAGCACTGGCTCTCCACCCCGGAAATCCTCGAGACCTATGCCCTGCACGTCGAGACGGGCGAGCCGATTCCGCGGGAGCTGGTGGAGAAGATCGAGCGGGCCGCCACCTTCAACATCGGCTTTGGCACGGTGGAGTTTCTGGCCAGTGCGCTGGTCGACATGAAACTGCATCTGGCCGACCCGCCAGACGATATCGCCTCCTTCGAACGCGACACACTGGCGGAGCTGGGGATGCCGAAGGCAGTGGGCGTGATGCGGCACCGGCTGCCGCACTTTTTGCACCTCTTTACGGGCGATGCCTATTCAGCGGCCTACTACAGCTATCTCTGGGCCGACGTGCTGACGGCCGATGCCTGGGAGGCCTTTGTCGAGGCTGACGGTCCGTGGGATGCGGCCGTGGCATCGCGGCTCCGCGAGCAGGTCTTTTCCAAAGGCAACACGGTCGACGCTGCCGAGGCCTACCGAGCCTTCCGCGGCCGCGATCCCGACACTGCCGCGCTGATGCGAAAGCGAGGCTTCGTAGACCGTGGGCCAGTGCCGAGGCAGTAGCTGGTCGCCCACTACGCAGCACTCTCGAGCAGGCTCCCGTTACACCACACCCGCACCTGCCGCAGTTTTGCCATCGCGGCCGACTCTGGCGAAATCACATTGCAGGCCACCAGCGGGATCGCTGTCAGACCCGCCCGGCGGAGCAGCGTCGCCCGCTCATCGGCTCGCACGATGTCTTCGGTGTCGCCTGTCCAGGAGACCTCCACCACCAGGTAGGTCGTTTTGCCCTCAACGCTACCGGATGCGATGACGTCGGCCCGGAGGACGTCATCAACCTCGCGCGGAGTGAGACGCGGCTCGATCTCGCCCAGCAGCTGGTCGTTGGGCACGACCTTGCCACGGCGGAGAAAGCGGCCGAGATAGGCGGTGAGCCGCTCACGAAACTGCAGCTCAAAAGATCGCCCCACCGCGTCGTCAGTCCGGATGGTCAGCCGTTGCAGGGCCGAAGCCATGTCAGCCTGTGCGTCTGTGAGCCTTTCCATCGCGATGTCGAGCCGGTTGACGCTGGCCTCGGTTCGACCCTGGGCTTCGGCGAGTTTTTCCATCGCGGCGTCGAGCCGGCCGACGTTCGCTTCGGTTCGGCTCTGGGCCGCGGCAAGTTCGTTGACTTTCAACTCGGTTCGACTCTGGGCTTCGGCGAGTTTTTCCATCGCGGCGTCGAGCCGGTTGACGCTGGCCTCGGTTCGGCCTTGGGCCTCGGCGAGTTTTTCCATCGCGGCGTCGAGTCGCCCGACGTTTGCTGCAGTTTGGCTCTGAGCCGCGGCAAGTTCGTTGACTTTTAACTCGGTTCGGCCCTGGGCTTCGGCGAGCTTTTCCATCGCGGCGTCGAGTCGGCCGACGTTTGCTGCG
>CALCGM010000419.1 GCA_937900985.1 uncultured Planctomycetaceae bacterium
ACTTCGAGAGCATTCCCGAGCTTGAATGGGCGCACGGCTACAAGTTTTTCTGGGGGCTCTCGGCGGTGATCACCGTTGGGCTTGTGGCGGTGTTGCGGCGGGCCAGACTCCTCTAGCAGACAGTGGAGCACGTCTGCCGCCGCAGGAGGCGGCGACCGGCGTGGGGCGTCGCGTGAGTGGGGAAAGGCCATGGATGGCTTTTTTCACCAACAGCGAGCTGCCCGGCGATACCAGCTCAGATCACCCGGGGCGACTCGATGCGGCCGGAGGGGACACGCTGCCGGATGTCATCGGCAGTCAACACGGCTGGGCTCAGCTCGATGACGACCTCGTCGGCCACGGCAACGCCCGCCTCCGCGCATCGGCGGTGGGCCTGGGCGTTCATCGCGGCCTGAACATGTTCTGGTGCGTCGGCTGCGGCACCGGGTGGATTCTTTAAAGGGGCAAAGCCCTCGGCGGCCTCGATCTCCACGGTGAGCACCCGCCGGGCGAACGGCATCAGGTCGAAGATGAATCGTTCGAACTTGAAGGCGTTGGCCGCTGCGGGCCGGTGCAGCTGGCCGGTGCCGTCGAGGCAGGCCACCGCCTTGCGGGCGAGGTGGAGCGGCAGGCTGTCGGGAGCGGCGGCGGCCCGCCTGAGAAAGGCGAGGGCGAAGGCATGCACGGCGATGCTGCCGGCGCGGAGGTGCAGGCGACCATCGGGGCCGCGAGCCGCAGCCAGCTCGTCGGAAAGGTCGCTGTATTCGATCACCCGGTGCACGCCGTCGTGTTCTGCCACCACGCCAACCCGCTCGGCAGGCTGCTGCTTCTCCACGACCTGCGTGGAAAACTCGGCGTCGGCCAGCAGGTGGTAGCCCAGAAACTCTGGGTCGAGCGGCATCGCAAGCGGGTTGTCGACCTGAAACGTGGCCACATGCTCGACCCCGCGTTCGGCAAACCAGTCGAGTCCGCTGGCAGCCACGAGCGCCGCGAGGAGCCCGCCATGGCCGTCGGGCGCGACGGCGACATGGTCGGGAGCGTCGAGAAGCAGGTCGAGCGATTCCAATGCCAGGGCCGGCAGATCCCCCTGCTGGAAGATCAGCACATGCTCGGGCTGGAGACCAAAAAAGGCGTGCTCGCTGAGAAAGGCTCGGGTGTCATGATCGGTTGCCGAGCTTGTCATGATCGCCAGGGGAATCGGCCGGCCGCTGCGAGCGGCGATTTCCCGCACCCGCCCGAGCAGCAGTTCAAACAGACTCGCCTGAGACACTGGCCCGACCGGGTAGATGCCTTTGGGGCCTTCGCACCGGAGGCGAGAGGCCTGACCGCCCGCGACCAGCACGACGCCGGCACCGCCGCTGGCGAGCAGGGCTGCCCCACGATCGGCAGCCTCGGAGGCCGCGAGCGGGCCAGCAGGGCTTGGCCCTCCAGTTCGGAGGCGTGGCCCGGCGGGTGTGTTCGCAGCCCTCAGCCATGCCGCATCGACAGGCAGTGCTGCTGCGGTGTCGTGGCTGGCCGCGAGCTGCCGCATGCCTGCCACCTGCGGCCAGTCGATCCCCGCCAGCTGCCGGTGAAGACGGTCACGGGCGGCCGGCTCCAGCTGGGCCCAATGTGCGAGCAGCCGCTGCTGACCAAGGTCGGTGAGCTGCTGGGCAAGCGGTTCGGGGAGCTGTGGTGCGTCGGTCATCGGAGCCACCTTGTGTCAGAGATGTCTGTGTGTTGGTCACCGCGTGGTCAGCTGCCCTGGCGGACCCACCACCACAGCAGGAAGGCCAGCAGGGGAAAGCCCACGAAAATCACGGCGTAGGTGAAGACGGTTGTCCAGAGGTTCTGGGGCCAGCGTGCCATCAAGGCCTCGGGGGTGAAAGCTCGTGAAACGATTCGAGAAGTGGGCCGAACGGCGGTCGATGTCAGGGAGCAGGTCGCGTCGAGGTGGCTATGAAATCGACCGGGATGTCGAAGGGCTCCTCAGCAGCCTCGTCGAGACGGCACTCCACGCGGATGCCCCAGGGAAGGATTTCACCAGGCGTGACCACGGCATCGGGCTCATCGTAGGCGGTGGAAAGCCGCACGGCAGGGGTTTCCTGCAGCGGCGGACAAAATCCGACGTGGGCCACGGCCAGACGATCGCCGGTGCGAAAGGAGACCACAACCGTGCCGCGGATGCTCTCGCCGCCGGCCGCAGTCTGACGTCGAACCTGCTGCTGCAGGAAGCCCTCGCTCTGGTGGGCATGGTCCTCAAGGGTCGCCGCGGCAGGCATTGCCGGATGCCCAGGGGGCGTGGGCAGCTCTCCGGAGTGCCGCCATGTCCGCCAGCCGGTGTGCTTGAGGTGAGCGACGGTCTGCGGTGGCACCAGGCTGAGAACCGCTGCTGCCACACCCGCCACCGCAATCATCAGCGATGCCGGCGTCGCATCCCCACACACGCCCCAGACGCACAGCAGCAGGCCAAGCCTCGGCAGCAGGCGTGCCGCTCTGCGGGCCGCACCATGCTCTGGCCGCGAAAGCAGTTCGCACGCGGCCACTCCCGCAAGCGTTGCCACCACCGCAGCGGTCATGCCGCCCACCGACAGGCCGGCCGTCATGCTGCCGGCAAGTCGCCGGCATGCCACCACCGCCCCTGCGACCACCATGGCCACCGCCAGGATGGCCACCACAGCAAGCCGAAACTCGCTGACGAGGTCCGACGGAAGTCCGCGACGATCCACGCGTCGGCCAGCGGCCGAGTGTCCTTCGGAAGCGACGGCGACATCTGCGGGGATCACCGCGATGCCCCTCCTGGCGGCACGTGGATCAACCGCCGGCTACCCGGCGGTGCTGGAGGATGCGGCGGCATCGGCCAAAGCCTGGGCCTTGTCGGTCTTTTCCCAAGGAAACTCATCCCGGCCAAAGTGCCCGCCAAACGCCGTGCGACGGTAGATCGGCCGCCTCAGGTCGAGGTGATCGATGATGCCGCGAGGCGACAGCGGAAAGACCTCAC
>CALCGM010000420.1 GCA_937900985.1 uncultured Planctomycetaceae bacterium
TCGACTGCAAGGCCGGCTCATTCGGCCCGGGCTCACCCCTCGCTGAGGGTTTTAAAGACGGCCTGTCCGCCGCCTTCGGCGGCGGTCTGCGGCCGGGGAGCCGCAAGCGGGACGGGTCTTCGGGTGCCGTAGGCACCTCGGCTGTGCCGAGGCCGCTTTGCGGCCCGGGGACCCGTCCCGTTCACTGTGCCTTGACTGGTCGCCTTAGCCTGCGAAGGCCAGGATGGCTTCGCAGGCGTGAAGCGAGTGCGGGGGCTTAGGGGAGGCGGTTGAGGGTGTACCAGCCGGTTGTGTGGAGAAGGGGTTCGCCAGCGGTGGTGCGGATGCCGGGGGCGTCGAGTTCGTGGATCACACACGCACGGAGGTTGTCGACTTCCAGTCGCACGCGGCGGCCGTCGGGGCTGGGGGTTGCTGAAAGGATTGTGCAGGCTTCTTCGTCGACCACGGGGCTGCCGTAGTCAGCCTGATAGATGTAGGTGAAGCTCTTCATCGCGTAGCTGGCGGGGTCGGCGAGGGTGCTGGGATCGGCAGGCTCGGTGAACTCAAGCTCAAAGCCGCCAGGCACGGCCCGCATCGCGAGGATCTCAAACGGCATGCGGCCGGTCCACGAGAGCCGCTCGAGCGCATAGTCGCCGCCGCCTCGTGAGCCCCAGCCGCGGTTCGTGCCGCCGACGTAGAGCGAGCCATCAGGAGCAAACTGCAGGGCCAGCGACCCGCTCTGGAAGCCTTCGCGAAAGCGGAAGCAGGCTCCCTGCAACACGCCGTCGATCTCTTCGACGAAGCATCGCATCACGATCGAGTGCGACTGGTCGCTGACAAACACCTGCCCGCCAAACGGTCCAAACCTGCCGTCGCTTTCATCGCAGGCGATGCCGGCGGCACTGTTGCCCATGATCCCGTGGGGAAACATCACCACCGGTGGCCGCAGCTGCGGGATCCGTTTCGTTTCGCTCGCCCAGCGGGTGCCGCTCTTTGGCTCGTCAGGCTTCGTCAGCTCAGGGGCGAGGTCATACCAGCGGAAGCCGCCCGGGTGGCCCATGAAGTCGCCTTCCACCAGATGCTTGAGCATGCTCGTGCCGTTCCACGGGCCCTGGTTGTCGGTGTAGAGCAGGTGACCTTTGGCATCAAAGCCGATGCCGCCTGGGGAGCGGATCCCGGAAACAGCCGGCACGGTCTGGCCGTCGGGGGTGACCCGCATCGCCCAGCCGCGGAAGGGCACCTCGCTTGAGAAGCTGCCGGTCAGGCAGAGCGCCACCCAGATGTCGCCGTTGGCATCAAACTTCGAGCCGAAGGCGTATTCGTGGTAGTCGCCCGACACACCCCAGCCATCGGCGACCGTCTCAAACCGATCCGCCACGCCGTCGCCATCGGCGTCGGCCAGCCTGCTGACCTCTGGCCGGTGGGTGACGTAGAGCCAGCCGCCGCCCTGCCCAGCGGCAGCATCCTCCTGCCAGGCAAGCCCGAGCACCTCATGCAGCCCGTGCGCAAAGCGGCTCCAACGAGGCTCGTCGCCGGCAGGATGCTCAACGATCCAGATCTCGCCGCGGCGGGTGCCCACAGCGAGCCGGTCGCCGGGCAGCCAGGCGAGCGCTCCCACCTCGAGGAAGGCCTCGTCCGGGATCGCAAGCGTGTGGATCGCGTAGGCATCAGCCTCGCTGTGAACCGCCTCTTCCGCAGCCGTAAGCGGGGCTGCGAAGCTCACCGCAAGGCTTGCCAGCAGGAAAACGCGGCTTCGCATCACACGCATCAGCTGCCACCTGGGGTGTCCCATGAGATCTCCTCGAGAAACAGACTCTCCTCGCCACGGCGGTGCCGCACCGTCGCCCGCAGCTCCATCGCACCGTCAACCGAATGAACCGCAGGCCGGGTGAGCGCCTCACCGGAAAGCCGGACATTCCAGCGGTCGTCGACCCGCCACCAGCCATCCCCGATGTCGTCGATCGTGGCTCCCCGGGCCGCACGCAGCACCACCAGGCCCTCGGCGTTGCCGCGGACCCGCACCGCCCTGCTCAGCTGGGGCTGGCTGCCGGCAGCGCTTGCAGAGATCGCCTCGCGGACCGTCAGGCCATCGCTGCTCCACGCAAAGGTCGGCCTGCCCTCCGCATCAAGCGCATAGCCGAGGAAGCGGCCGCCGCGGCTTCGCGGCGGATCTGCGGGCCAGGCCGCCGTGACCGCCGGCAGCACAGCGACAGCCGCCGCCGCATCGACCGTGATCACGCCATCGCCCAGCGGTGGCTGCCAGCCGGAGCCCCGGCCGGTCCAGTGGCGGCCGGCGTCGATGAAGGCGTTCCGCCAGGCCAGGGCAAGGCGAAACTGCTCAGCATCCCAGGCGATGTTGGCCCGTTCGGGATAGCCCACGCCGATTGCCCGTGGGCCGGCCCCCTCAATGAAGTTGCGGTAGATCACCGGCCTGTCGGTCGCCAGCAGTTCGATTGTGTTGGCACCGGCCCCAATCGGCGGCCTCGGATTCCCGGAGCTGACATACCGCCAGATCGACTCGATCTGCCCCGCAGCAGTGCCGTCGAGGATGTCGGGATAGAAGCTCGCCCCCATCGGCCAGCTCGCCGGCATGCGGGTTCCCGGGCGAAACCGCTGAGGGTCTTCGACGTAGGCCAGGTACCACTCGTGGCGGAGCCGCTGCGGAAACCGGGTCATGTCGATCACGCCGAGGCTCTGCCCTTTCTCACCGGCAAACGAATGGCACTTGATGCAGCCGAGCGTCCGCGAGCCCGAGAGGTGCCGGCCCTGCTCGGCGACCTCGGCTGCGGAGAATCCCGCGAGCGCCGGCAGCGGTCCATCGGTTTTGGGATCGAGCGCGAGGAGGCCTGCGATCTCGCTCGCGAGGCCGGGCTCCCAGGCGGGCATCCGGGTGGCCATCGTCTGCTGTCGGTCGCGGCCGCCCTCTCTGAGCACCGTCTGCAGAAACTCAGGGCGACACTTGTCGCCCACGCCATCGAGCGTGGGTGGCAGCCGGCCCTCGTCGCCGAGCTCCTGAACGAACGACGTAAACAACGCATCCCGCGCGGGCTCACGCAGGATTGGCTCACCGTCTTCATCGACAGGGCTGCCCACAGGCAGCACCCCGCCCCGGCCATTGCGGGCATGGCAGGCAACGCAGTTGGCCACGGTGAGTAGGCGGGTGAGCCGCTCGCTGTCGCTGGGAGCTGCGGCGGCCGTTTCGGAAGCCAGCCAGCCGATGGCCGCAGCAAGGGCAGCACGCTGCTGGTCGTCGAGCTGGTAGCTGGGCAGGCCCGGGCTGGGCCGGGCAGCCAGGCAGCCGCCCTCGCGGGTGTTCAGGGCCGCCAGGGGCAGGGCCGCCCAGTCTCGCGGCGGACCGTTTTCCGGCGGGGCAGCCACAGCCGTCATATCGGTGTGGCAGGTCTGGCAGCCGTGGCGGTGGAACGCAGCCGAGCCTGCTGCAACGAGCGACGGCGTGACGGTAAACACGTCGGGCTTGTCGACGGGAACGGCTGCCACGGGCGTGCCGTCGGGGGCGGGGGTGATCCAGGCCAGGCCGCTCTGCCGTGAGCTGCCAGCCGCGGCGATGTCGAGGTTGAGCGACTGTTGCCCCGCGGCTTCAAAGTAGTCGATGCGAACTGGGTGGACGCCCGCGGGCAGATCGATCTCGCCCGTCCGCTCCCCGGCTGGATGGATGCCGTCGTACTCGACGACAACCTGCCCGCCAACGGTCACACGGCTGCCGTCGTCGCTGGAAAGGAAGAAGCGGTGCCGGCCGGCTCGCGGCACGTGCAGAAAGCCATCCAGGGCGATCACGACTCCCTCGTCAACGCCCGCAAACTCGAAGATGTCGAAGCGGCGGACCGGGCCTGCCCGATCAGGCTCACCGAGCGTCTCGAGATCGGGAAGGCTGTCCACGAGGGTTCGCCAGGCACGTCCCTCAAAGGCGACCACATCGGGCACCGGCACATCCCCTTCCAGCCCGCCCACAAGGGCTGCCACGAGGTGCCGCCGCTGGTCGTCTGAGAGCGGCACCGCCGGCATGCGGCCGGCTGGATGGCAGTCCAGCGGATTGGCAAGGAAGGCATCGAGGGCTGCCGGCGACCAGCGTGCGGCGATGTCGCCAAGCGGCCGCTGGTCGGGGAGCGTGGCGGGGCCATCGAGCGGTCCATGGCAGGCCAGGCAGCCCACCCGGGCGTAGAGCCTGCGGCCCTCATCGGCCCGAGCGTCACCCCCGCCGGCGACACCAGATGCATCGAACGCCGACGTGGCCGCCAGAAAGTGGGTCAGCGCTTCGACCGTAGCTGCCTGCTGGGCGTCATCAAGGCCGCCGAGCATCTGCGGCATCGTGGTGCCGGGCTTGGCGGCATGCGGCTCCTGCAGGTAGGCGGCGAGCCACTCCGGTCGCAGCCGTCGGCCCACAGCGGTGGTGTCGCCGCTGAGCCGTGGCGGCGGTGCGGTGGTGAGGTGGCGCGCCTGGCCCTCGCTGGCTGCGTGGCAGGAGGTGCAGCCGAGCTCACCGAGGAGCAGCAGGCCTGCTTCAACCCGGTCGGCTCCCTCTGCCCGACCAAACCGTTCAAAGCCAGGCACCGTGGGGGCGGCGCTGGCATGCGGCGCGATGCTGGCTGTGACAACAAACGCGACGAGAAGAATCCGGGCAGTCATGAAGGCTTCCTGCTGTGGCGAACGGCCAGGAGTGTATCCTCAAAGTCCATCATCAAGCCATGATCACGGATCACGTCACTGAAGGAGCGATGCATGCAGGCCTGGGCAACGACAGTCAGAGTGGCCGCATGCGGTCTGGTGAGTCTTGTGCTGCTGGGGGCCGTGATGACAACGCCTGCGATGAGCGACGAGAGTGTGGGAGCAGAGAGCGAGCTGCAGGCCTTCTACCGCGACTTCCTCGAGGCGTCGTTTGCGATGCGGCCGCTGTCGGCCACGTTTCTTGGCGACCATCGCTTCGATGATCAGCTCGACGACATTTCTGCTGCCGCCCGGGCCCGCTGGCTGGCCCACGATCGCGACACGCTTGCCGCCCTGGAGCAGCGGTTTGGCGAGGCGGCGGCCGCCGGCCGGCTCTCTGCCGACGACGCCCTCGACTACCGCATCTTTCGCGATGACCTCGAGCGATCGATCTGGCTGACGGAGAACTTCCATCCGTTTGCAGACGACCCCCGGGTCTACGGCGGGTATCTCAGCGACAGCGTCTACTCCCTGGTCGCCCAGTCGACGCTGCCGAAGGAGACGAACGTGGCGAACGCGATCGCCCGCATGCGGCAGCTGCCGCGGATCGTGGCGGAGGCGAAGGCCACGCTCGCCACGCCGCCGGCATCGGTGCTCGCCACGGCGATCGGCCAGAACCGTGGCGCGATCAGCTTCTACAAAGAGGATCTCTTCACCCTCGTCGGCCAGACCGAGCAGCAGGCCGAGCTGGAGGCTGCCGCCGCCGAGGCGGTCGGGCTGCTGGAAGGCTATCAGCAGTTTCTCGAAGACGAGCTGCAGCCTCGTGCAACCGGTGAGTGGCGACTCGGCCGTGAGCGGTTTGCCAAGAAGTTTGAGCTCGTCGTCGACATGGGGCTTACCGCCGACGAGCTGCTCGCCGAGGCCGAGGCGGAGTTTGAGCGGGTGCAGATGGAGATGGCGGTGATCGCCCGGCAGCTCTGGGCTGAGCGGTTTCCAGGCCGGCCGATTCCGCCCGACGACGCCACCGGACGCAAACAGCTGATCACCGAGGTGACCGCCGCGGTGGGCCGCGACCATGGGGAGCCTGAGACCCTGGTACGAGATGCTCGTGAGACGGTCGCGGCGATCTGCAGCTTCATTCGGGAGCAGGACCTGCTCGCCCTGCCCGAGCCCGACCGCTGCCAGATCATCGAGATGCCCGCCTTCCGTCGCGGCAACTCGCTGGCCTATCTCGACCCAGCGCTGCCGCTCGACCCGGCTGGCGCCAGCTACTACGCCATCTCACCGCCGCCGGCGACCTGGGGCGAAGAGAAGGTGCGGAGCTTCCTCGAGGAATACAACCAGCACATGCTGCAGATCCTCACGATCCACGAGGCCTACCCTGGCCACTATGTGCAGCTGGAGTATGCCAACCGCGTGCCGTCGCTGGTGCGAAAGGTGATCGGCAGCGGCACCTACATCGAAGGCTGGGCGGTTTACACCGAGCGGATGATGCTCGACCAGGGCTACGGAGAGGGCGATCTCTCCCTGCGGCTCAACCAGCTGAAGTTCTATCTGCGGGCGGTGGCCAATGCGATGCTCGACCACCGCATGCACTGCTCAGGATGGAGCGACGACGAGGCGCTGGCGTTTCTCGTTCGGGATGCCTATCAGACCGAGGGCGAAGCGCGGCTGAAGATCGTGCGGGCCAAGCAGAGCTCGGTGCAGCTCTCCACCTACTTCTCGGGTCGCACGGCGATGATGCGGCTCCGCAATGAGATGCAGCGAGAGCTGGGCGAGGCCTTCAGCCTCGGCCGCTACCACGAGGCGGTGCTCTCGGCCGGCTCGGTGCCGGTCAAGCTGTTGCCGGAGATCGTTCGGCGGGCCATGTCGTCGTCGGCCCCGTGAGGGCCGCTGCCCGTCAGTCGCCCGGTGCGGGCTCGTCGACCGCCGCGTGCGGCAGCAGCGCGTCGAGAAATACGCCGGGGATGTTGTTGAGGCTGCTGAAGAGTTCGCCGTACCAGGAGAAGGCTTGCCGTTGCTCTCGAAACAGTGCCGTCGCGCGGACCCGCTCCATGTCGCTGATGCGGCCATCCCGGTTGAGATCAAACTCCGCCAGGGCTCCCGCCGAAAGCCGCCGGATGTGGGTGACGGGATCTGCCTTCTTGATCATCATGTCGACAACCCCATGCAGCGGCGGAGTGCCTGCAAGCGTCGGCTGATGGATCGGCTTGGCAAGGCTGCGTTCGGCCAGGAGCGCGAGCAGCGATGCCACGATGCAGACCGCAAGCGCAGTCGTCAGGAGTGTTTTTCGGGTGGTCATTGGTGTGGAGTCCGGGGTGGCGTCGATCACTCGGCTCCTTCTTCAACGCCTCAGCACGCAAGAAAGTTGCTGAGAAAAAAAGCCAGCGGAATCTGGCAAAACGGCACACAGGGGAGGGACTTTGATGGGCAGCAGAACCAGAACGTGGCTGGGATTGGCCGCATGGCTCGTGGCCGCGGTGGCCGGCGTCGGGCCGGCAGCCGAGCCCGAGTCGCCGCTCGACCTGGCTCGTGAAACGCGTGAACTCCATGGCTGGGTGGTGCAGGTCGACCAGCGGCTTCTCGGCGAGAACCGCCAGGCCACCGACGCGGCTCTCCGGCTGCTCACCGGGCAGCTTGAGGAACTGACAGCGGTGGTGCCTGCCGCTGCCGTGGCCGAGCTGCGGAAGGTTCCGCTCTATGTCTCGCCTCGCTACCCCGGCTTCGGGCCGCGGGCGGAATACCATCCCGATGCCGGATGGCTGCGGCAAAACGGCCGGGATCCGGCGATGGCCAAGGGAGTTGAGTTCACCAACATCGACATCTTTGAGGAGGAGTGCCGTCGCATGCCGGCGCTCGTCCTGCACGAACTCGCCCACGCCTACCACGACCGGGTGCTGCCGGATGGCCATGCCAACGCCACCGTCCGCGAGGCCTACGAGCGGGCCCAGGCCTCAGGGCGGTATGACCAGGTGGAACGGCGAGACGCCAGCGGCAACACGCGGACCGACCGGGCCTACGCCCTGACTAACCCGGCAGAGTATTTCGCGGAGACGAGCGAGGCCTTTTTCTCCACCAACGACTTCTTCCCCTTCGTGCGGGAGGAGCTTGAGCGGATCGATCCGCACGGCTGTGCGATGCTCGCGCGGCTGTGGGGGGTGAGGTGAGTGGGGTCGCTCGGGGTGAGCCCAGGCCGATGAGCCGAGCGTTCGCTGCGCCATCCTGGCTTCGCTCACTCGTGCATTCTCGCTTTCGCCCTCCGGGCTGCGCTCGACTGCAAGGCCGGCTCATTCGGCCTGGGCTCACCCCTCGCTTACGGTTTGAGGACGGCCTGTCCGACGCTTCGCGTCGGTCTGCGGCCGGGGGGCAGGGGATGAGGGCCGAGCGGGGTTTCGGAGGGCCGCAGTGCGGTGGGTGACTGCGCAAGCGAGACGGGTCTTTGGGGGCCGGAGGCGGATTGAACGGGACGGGTCTTCGGGTGCCGGAGGCACCTCGGCAAAGCCGGGCGGATTGAACGGGACGGGTCTTCGGGTGCCGGAGGCACCTCGGCAAAGCCG
>CALCGM010000421.1 GCA_937900985.1 uncultured Planctomycetaceae bacterium
GCTCAGCGGCCGCGCGTTCATCGGCACGATCGGATCGGAGGGAAGCCGAGGGGCCTCCTCGGCAAACTGCCGGGCAACGTCCCGCTCTGCTTCGACAAAGTTTGTGGTCGGCTGCTCGTAGGCAAGGCGGATGCCTTCCTTGACGAGCGCGTTGTATCGTGATGCAAGACGTGAAAGACGGTCTTGCTTTCGCTCGAGGTCGCCGAGGAGGGCATCCCGCTCACGGCGGCTCGCCTCTTCACGCTGCGCGATCAGGTCCCGCTCGCCCTTCTCGCGGGCCCGGCGGTCTGCTTCACGAATCCGCATCTCCACCTGCCGAGCCAGCCGGGCGCGGACGTCTGCGGGGAGGCGTGCGTCGGCAAACTCGGCGTCGATGCTCAGCAGAAGGCCCTTGAGGCCCTCGCGGGCTGCCTCCGGGTCGGACGCCATCAGCTTGCGAGCCTCGCGAAGCTGCACGGCTGTTTCCTGCTCGAGCGCCTGGGTGATCACCCGACGCATCCGTTCAAACTCCAGCGTCGAATCGTCAGCCAGCGGAGCTGGGATGTCCTCGTTGTCGGCCCCGGCATCCCCAGCAGGCTCGGGGAGCGCGTCGGCCGCTGCGTCGCCAGGCATGTCTTCAGGCACCTGCGAAACGGCCCGCAGGACAGAGGCGACGGGATTGTCTGGGTCGCGGCGAAGCGACGCCTGGGCGAGCTGAACCGCTGCCTGCCGGTCGCCGGAAGCCTCCGCCTGCTGGCTGAGGGCAGCGAGCGTGGCGGCCTCAGTGCGGATCGCCTGCTTGGCCCGCTCAAGACCGTCGCGGCCCAGGGTGGGCAAGAAGATGCCACCAGTGCTCCACGCGTTGCGAGCGAGCTCGATGAGGTAGGCGTGGTCACTCGACGGAGTGACGCTGGGGATGTCGAGGTGGGCTGCTGCGGCCGTCGACGATGTGCGAGAGTCAGTCTCGAGCGTCATCGCCAGCTGCATCTCGTCAGCTGGGCCGATCAAAAAGGCAACGGTGTCGCGGTCGCGGCGGAGTGGCGGAACCACCATCGGTGCGCGGCGGGTCGCCTCGGAAGACTCCGCATCGGCCGGCAGTTCTGCGGCGGGGGCGGTGGAGGCGACATAGGAGTCGGATGTCCAGAAGACCGGTTCTGAAACCGACCTCGCGACTGCCTGGGCCGTGTCGGCTGCGGTGTCGCTCGCCGTTGGCATGACCACCATGCCGCCGGTGGCGTTGGCGATCGCAGAGAGGCAGGGCCAGTTGACCATGGGGCCAGTGGCGACCGCATGAAACGCAACCTTCTCCAGCCGCAGCCGATCGAGCATCCCTTTAAAAGGCAGCGGAGCGGTGCCTGTCAGGCCGGGGCCATCGCCGATGTAGACGATCCGACGGGCATGGTTCACGCCTTCTTCGAACAGCTGGCAGGCGGCGTCGAGGCCGCGAACAATGTCGGTGGAACCGAGTGGTGTGCGGCTTTCCAGACGCGACAGTGCCTCGGTGGTCTCAGCCGCGTCGGCTGCCGCGAAGCCGTCGGAGAGCGGCTCGCAGGTGACGTCGATCGCAACGAGGCGAACGCGGTCGTTCGGTGACGTCAGCGCGAGGAGTTCGCGGACCGTGTCGTGTGCAGCCGACAGATACGCACCCGCCTGGCTTGCCGACGTGTCGACGAGCACGAGGATGTCGCAGGGCAGCAGTTCAGCATCGGACGCTTCGGCACGAAGCCCCACGGCGGTGACCTGGAGCATCTGAGGCTCGCCCGACTCAACCGAGCCCTGGGCCTGCTCGGCGGCAGACTCAGTGAACGAGATCGTTGCCGAAACCGGCGCGGTCTCAGCAGGGGTGTCGGCGGAGATCGCAACACCAGCGGTTGGCATCGGGACGAGGCAAGCAAGCAAGAGGGCCGTTCCTGCGTGAAGCCAGCCCCAGCGGTCAGTTTCCCGCTGCACCATAACGACAACTCCTTTATATGTTCGCGGAGCCGATGATCGAATGCGATCGTCGCTGAGAGGCAACCGCGACTCTGTCTTCCCCGAGGCATGTCGGCCGTGCGAGGCGATGAGCGGACAGACCACCCATCAACTCCTTCTCATGGAGAGCATAGATTCACAGGGTTGCCATCGCCAACGGCGATTCCTTCGGGAAAAACAGCATTCGGCCGATCTTTGCCTTCAGGGAGAGACCGCGAATACTGGCAACATCCCGCAAGGAACGGACTGCCGGGGCATCAGCTGCCGGTGGGTGGAGCGAGGAAGTGCGATTCATTTTGAGGGAGAGTGGTTGCATGGAGTGGAATGCGTGCCGGCCTGTGCCGCGGGGGAGATCGCTGCGTTTGAGGGCCCTTGTGGCCGTCGGAGTGCCCTGGGCGGTCGTGGGGGTGGCGGCGATGTGCGGGGTGATTCAGGCCCAGGAGCCGCCGAGGGTGGCTCCCGCCCAGTCGCCGCCGCGACCGGCGCGGCAGCTGACGCCGGACGAGCTGGCGAACGTTCGAGTCTACGACGCGGTCAATCGCAGTGTCGTCAATGTCAACACGAAGGGCACTGTGGCTGCCGGGCTCTTTCTTTTTGAGGTGCCGTCGGAGGGGGCGGGCTCGGCGAGCGTGATCGACAAGCAGGGCCATCTGCTCACCAACTACCATGTGGTGGAGGGGGCGGATGAAATCCAGGTGATGCTCTACGACGGCTCGGGCTACGAGGCGAAGCTGATCGGGTTTGACGCGGCAACCGATGTCGCCGTGCTGCGGATCGACGCCCCTGCCGAGCTTCTTGAGCCCGTGGTGTTTGGCACGTCAGTCGACCTGCTCGTTGGGCAGCGGGTGTTTGCGATTGGCAACCCCTTCGGCCTGGAGCGAACCCTCACCACCGGGATTATTTCCAGCCTCAACCGGTCGCTTCCCACAAAATCCGGCCGCACGATCAAGTCGATCATTCAGACCGATGCCGCGATCAATCCGGGCAACTCAGGAGGGCCGCTGCTCGACAGCCAGGGCACGCTCATCGGCATGAATACGGCGATCGCCAGCCGCACAGGCCAGAGCGCGGGGGTGGGGTTTGCGATCCCTGTGGGCACCCTGCAGCGGATCGTGCCCCAGCTGATTCTCAAAGGGAGGGTGACCCGTGCCGACGCAGGGATCGCCCGCGTTTTTCAGACCGAAAAAGGGCTGCTTGTCGCGGGGCTGGTGCCCGGCGGGCCAGCAGAGCGGGCCGGTGTGCGGGGGTTTAAGGTGATCCGTGAGCGGCGGCGGCAGGGGCCGTTCATGGCGGAGCACACCCGCGTCGACCGCAGCGGCGCCGACACGATTCTCGCCGTCGACGGAACCGAGGTGAAAACCGTCGATGACTTCCTCTCAGCGGTCGAGACACGCAAGCCGGGAGAGCGGGTTTTGGTGGCCGTGGAGCGGGAGGGCCGCCGCCTCGACATTGCCGTTGTCCTCGACGAGGCGTTGTGAGCGGGGCGTGAGGGAGGAAAGCGGGCAGTCGACACTCGGCGGGCCATCCCTCGCAAGGGTGGTTTTTTTGGAAAAATTGGCCAAAAACCCGAAGATTTTTATTTCGTGTTGACCGGCGGCCTTCGCCTGCTATCTTTCCAGCACTGAGCCAACGCGGCACACGTCGCTGCGGCTCGTTGTTCCTTGAAAATCTGGTAGTTCGATCTCTTTCAGTTTTGGCCGGCACGCGACCGTGACCGGCACCGGAACTGTTCGTCCCATCCTCGGCTTTGCCGATGTGAAGGGTCGACCGTTTCGGGGTCTGATTTTTCCAGTTTCCGAACACTTCAACTGAAGGGTTTGATTCTGGCTCAGAATGAACGTTGGCGGCATGGATTAGGCATGCAAGTCGAGCGAGAAGTCTACTTCGGTAGGCGGACAGCGGCGAAAGGGACAGTAATGTGTAGGCACCTACCCTTGGGTCCGGGATAGCTGCGGGAAACCGCAGGTAATACCGGATGACATCTCCGGATCAAAGGTGTGATTCCGCCCGAGGAGGGGCCTACATCCTATTAGCTTGTTGGTGAGGTAACGGCTCACCAAGGCGACGATGGGTAACGGGTGTGAGAGCATGACCCGTGTCATTGGGACTGAGACACTGCCCAGACACCTACGGGTGGCTGCAGTCGAGAATC